>JAXJPK010000062.1:0-6275 GCA_036311705.1 Clostridia bacterium | reverse complement strand
TATATTCTATAGGTTACAGCGATGACAAACTTGTCACACGTTTTGGGCCGGCTCAAAGAAACAATTATATAATTCATTATGTACTTTCCGGTCACGGCTACTTCAATAATCATATCGTCAAGAAAGGTCAAGGCTTTTTGATAACTCCGGGAATGATGGAACACTATTATCCCGACAGCAAAACTCCCTGGGCGTTTCTTTGGATAATATTGAATGATTCCGTAAACAACAATGCGATTTTCAAAGAGTACAACGCTAACCCCAAAACAAATATATTTGAATATAATAACATATACCAGCTTATTCAAATGAAAGACATAATAATAAAAAGCAATGATAATATTTATAATTCTTCAGAATTATTTGAAATGTTTTTACACATATTCAATAATCACAATATCTCGAAAAATGAAAAAAAGGATGCCGAAACAATGTACTATCATTATGCCGTTAATTTTATAAACTCAAATATTTTTCGTAAAATAACAATTGAAGAGCTCACTAATATACTGGGCATCTCACAGCCATATCTATACAATATTTTTATTAAAAAATGTTCTATGTCACCAAAAAACTATATTGATAAAATTAAAATACAAAAAGCAATGGAACTATTACTTGAAACATCTATGCCATTAACAGAAATTGCTCACTCAATAGGAATAGAAGATGGTATTACTTTATCAAAATTTTTCAAAAAGAAAACAGGCTTATCTCCCACAGAGTTCAGGAAAAATAACACAATGTGAAGCCTTTGATGATTTCATAAATGCTCTTTTGAAGGTCGACGGCTTTATTGAGAAGAATTTGCTGAGGAATTGTGGCTTACAATGTCCCAGGTGCCAAGAAGGGCAGAATATTGATTTTGCACCCCTAAGAAAAATTCTATCAAAATATAACTTCTTTCACAAAACAAAAAATCCTATCGAAAGATGGGATTTTTTGTTTTGTATTATTGATTATTGATTATTCAATATTCATCATTCATTAAAAAAGAATTTTTGTAATATTGGGATTTATTTGCAAATAGAATAGAGGGTGTTTCGTTAAGCAGCACACTCTTTGGGGCTGAATGAGTTTAGATGCAGAATTCGCGAAACGAAGTGAAATGCGAATTTATACGCATTTCACCATCCCTGCGGCGTACACGGGTACTCCGAGGGTGAGTTTCGCGGATAGTTCAAAGGCTATAGATAAAAAGAAATCTGCAATTTTTTATTGCAGATTTCAACAAATATTTATACTATGTGGGCTTGATATTTCATTGCATATATCACCTTATCGCCTTTGAACGGTCTGCACTAAAGGCAACAGCCCTATTTTTTATTTAATGTCTTCGCTCGGTATTTCCTCGCCCTGCATTGTGATATTTATATCCTTATACATACTCATACCTGTACCTGCAGGAATAAGCTTACCGATAATAACATTTTCCTTAAGTCCCATTAGCGGGTCAACCTTGCCCTTGATAGCGGCATCTGTCAGAACCTTTGTTGTTTCCTGGAATGACGCTGCTGACAAGAATGATTCCGTTGCAAGGGAAGCCTTTGTTATACCCAATAGAACGGGTGATGCCTCTGCCTGCTTTCCGTTGTTCGCTGCTGCGATTTCGTTCTGCTCCTCGAACTCAAGGTTATCTGTCAATGAACCGATAAGAAGGTTTGTATCACCTGCATCGTCAATACGAACTTTACGAAGCATCTGACGGGTAATAACCTCCACATGCTTATCGTTGATATCAACACCCTGCATACGGTATGTTCTCTGTACTTCTCTTGTGATATACATCTGAACTGCGTCAGGACCGTTGATTCTCAAAATATCGTTCGGGTTGATTGAACCTGCTGTAATCTCGCCGCCCTTTTCAACCATATCACCGTCATGAAGCTTGATAGTTGCACCGTAGGGGATAGCATATGTGATGCTTTCGCCTCTCTCGTCGTTTGTGATGATAACTTCACGCTTCTGCTTTGTGTCGTTGACTTTTACGCTGCCTGCAATCTCACTGATGATAGCAACACCCTTTGGCTTTCTTGCTTCAAACAATTCCTCGATACGCGGAAGACCCTGTGTAATATCGCTGCCTGATGCGACACCGCCGGCATGGAAGGTTCTCATTGTTAGCTGTGTACCCGGCTCACCGATAGACTGTGCAGCTATGATACCGACTGATTCGCCGATATTTACAAGTGTACCTGTTGCAAGGTTTTTACCGTAACACTTAGCACAAACGCCAATCTTTGATTTACATGTCAAGACTGAACGAATCTTAACCTTTGAAATGCCTGCCTTTACAATCTTGTCTGCCTGACGAAGATTAATCATTTCGCCTGCCTTAACGATTACATCACCTGTTTCGGGGTTAACAATGTCTTCCCACGAAATTCTGCCTTCGATACGGTCATACAACGGCTCGATGATTTCCTCACCGTCACGAATATCCTCGATTTCGGCATACTTGTTTGTTCCGCAGTCGATTTCACGAACGATAACATCCTGGGCAACATCAACAAGTCGTCTTGTCAGATAACCCGAATCGGCTGTTCTTAAAGCAGTATCTGTCAGACCTTTTCTTGCTCCGTGTGATGATACGAAGTACTCAAGTACATTCAGACCCTCACGGAAGTTAGCTCTGATAGGAATTTCGACTGTTCTACCCTGTGTATCCGCCATAAGACCACGCATAGCAGCGAGCTGACGAATCTGGTTGGTCGAACCACGGGCTCCTGAATCCGCCATCATGTAGATGGGGTTAAATTCGCCCAAATGCTCAAGCATGGCATCTGTTACCTGTGCAGATGCGTCTGCCCAAATCTTTATTACCTGCTCGTATCTTTCCTCGTTGTTGAGCAAACCGAAACGGTACTTTGCTGTTATCGCCTCAACCTGCTTTTCAGCCTCGGCAAGTATTGCCGGCTTTGTTTCGGGAACATTGATATCTGATACAGAAACGGTCAATGCACCGATTGTTGAATACTTATAGCCTGTGGATTTAATATTATCAAGCATAACGGCTGTTACGGACACACCGTGAATGTCTATACACCTACCGATTATATCGCCAAGCTGTGACTTCTTAACAATAAATCCGATTTCATAATCGAACGCTGTTTCGGGGTTAGTTCTGTCAACAAATCCCAAATCCTGCGGTATGTTGTTGTTAAATATGATACGGCCTGCTGTTGTTGTTACAAGCTTTTGCATCATTTCGCCGTTAAATTCCTTTGTTATCTCAACTCTGATTTCCTCGTGGAGAGTTATAACATGATTTGTATATGCCAATAACGCCTCCTCGGGTGATAGGAACGACTTGATTGTTACAGCCTTTGCAAGCTTTAGGAAGTTCTGTACAGATATAGTTACGGGCTTATCCTTTGTAACGATAGTTATCGGGTTAACGCCCTTAATCTTTGTTTCGTTAAGCTTTACATGTTCAAGCGTCAAAACATACTCAAACGCATCCTTCCATGATGTGAAGCTTTCTATAGCCGCATTCTCGTCAACAACCTCGGGAGCTTCCTCGCTCTTTGATATAAGCGACTCGAATGCAAGCTGCTTCATTTCATCATCAGCTATTGTGTTGAATATCTTTTTATAATCCTCACGGATAATTGTCAAATAATATGAACCGAGCAACATATCCTGTGAAGGAACCGCAACGGGGTGACCGTCCTGCGGCTTCAATAAGTTGTTTGCAGAAAGCATCAAGAATCTTGCCTCTGCCTGTGCCTCGGGCGACAACGGTACATGAATAGCCATCTGGTCACCGTCAAAGTCGGCATTGTACGCTGTACATACCAACGGGTGAAGCTTCAATGCACGGCCATCAACAAGACGGGGCTCGAATGCCTGAATACCAAGACGGTGAAGTGTGGGGGCACGGTTAAGCAATACGGGGTGCTCCTTAATTACATCCTCAAGGACATCCCATACCTCTACTCTCGCACGCTCTACCATACGCTTTGCACTCTTTATGTTGTGTGCTATACCTCTTGAAACAAGCTCTTTCATTACAAACGGCTTGAACAGCTCGATAGCCATTTCTTTCGGCACACCACACTGGTATATTTTCATTTCGGGACCTACAACGATAACCGAACGGCCTGAATAGTCAACACGCTTACCCAACAAGTTCTGTCTGAATCGGCCCTGCTTACCCTTTAGCAGGTCTGACAATGACTTCAAGGCTCTGTTGCCCGGGCCTGTTACCGTTCTGCCTCGGCGACCGTTGTTAATCAGTGCATCAACAGCCTCCTGGAGCATTCTCTTTTCGTTACGGATAATTATATCAGGTGCACCAAGCTCCAACAATCTTTTCAAACGGTTGTTTCTGTTGATAACTCGTCTGTAAAGGTCGTTTAGGTCGCTTGTTGCAAAACGGCCGCCGTCAAGCTGTACCATCGGACGCAAATCCGGCGGAATTACCGGAACAACCGTTAAAATCATCCATTCGGGACGGTTGCCCGAAACTCTGAATGATTCAACTATTTCAAGTCTTTTTATAATGCGGGCTTTTTTCTGTCCCTGTGCATCATCAAGCTCTGCCTTTAATTCCTCTGACAATGCATCAACATCAATCTTTTCAAGAAGCTTCTTTATTGCCTCTGCACCCATACCTGTAGAGAAAGCGTCCTTGCCATACTTTTCAAGGTATTCGTTATACTCTTTATCAACAAGGACCTGTCCCTCGTAAAGGTCATTGTTTACCAATTCGGAATTAACATCCGTTACGATGTATGCCGCAAAGTAAAGCACCTTTTCAAGCTGACGAGGTGAAAGGTCAAGCATCAAGCCGATTGATGACGGCACGCCCTTGAAGTACCAAATATGCGAAACGGGAGTTGCAAGCTCGATATGACCCATTCTTTCACGGCGTACCTTTGCTTTTGTTACTTCAACACCGCATCTTTCGCAGACTTTGCCTTTATATCTTATCTTTTTATACTTACCGCAATGACATTCCCAGTCCTTAGTAGGTCCGAAAATCTTTTCGCAGTACAAACCGTCCCTTTCGGGCTTCAAAGTACGGTAGTTTATAGTTTCGGGCTTCGTTACCTCGCCGTATGACCAGCTTAGAATAGTTTCGGGTGAGGCAAGTCCTATTTTTATTGCTTCAAAATTGTTAAATTCCAGCATTTGAAATCCTCCTTAATACTATATCGTCAAATCAGATTAATATTCGCCGTCTTCGTCGCCAAGATATGAATCCTCCATATCAAGACCTAAATCAAAGTCGTCATCTTCTTCAAGGAGCATATTTGCGTCGTCAAGCTCTGATTCGTCAAGCGTATCAGCTATGCCGTCCGCATCCTCCATTGCTCCGATGATTTCCTCGTTTATCGGCTCATCATCCTCGAATGATGCATCAAGGTCAATTTCCTCCATATTATGGTTAAGAATCTTAATATCAAGTGCCAACGACTGAAGCTCCTTAACAAGAACCTTGAACGACTCGGGAACACCTGATTTTGGTATATTCTCACCCTTAACAATAGATTCGTATGCTTTAACACGACCTACAATATCATCCGACTTAACGGTTAGGATTTCCTGAAGTGTATATGCAGCACCGTATGCCTCCAATGCCCAAACTTCCATCTCACCGAATCTCTGTCCGCCGAACTGTGCTTTACCGCCAAGCGGCTGCTGGGTTACGAGTGAGTACGGACCCGTTGAACGAGCGTGAATCTTATCATCAACAAGGTGGTGTAACTTCAAGTAATACATTATGCCGACAGTAACGGGGTTATCGAATTTTTCGCCTGTTCTGCCGTCATATACAACCGATTTATATGTTTCGCTCAAGCCTGCTTCCTTAAAGATTTCTTTAAGGTCTGCGTCCTGGGCACCGTCAAATACGGGAGTTGCTATCTTTATAAATCTATCAGGACACTTTGCATCGTATGCTTCAAGTATCGCATTACGCAAGTTCTCGCCCGATAGCTTTTCAAGCTCTTCTCTTGTCTTTAAGCTCAAGTTTCTGTACGCATAGCCAAGATGCATTTCAAGCACCTGACCGATGTTCATACGGGACGGAACGCCAAGGGGGTTAAGCACAATCTGCAACGGAGTACCATCCTCCAAGAACGGCATATCCTCCTGCGGAAGAACTCTTGAAACGACACCCTTGTTACCATGACGACCTGCCATCTTATCACCAACGGAAATCTTTCTCTTCTGTGCAATGTAAATACGTACTGCCATATTTACGCCGGGAGACAACTCATCGCTGTTCTCTCTGGTAAATACCTTGGCATCTACGACAATACCATACT
>JAXJPK010000061.1:0-3162 GCA_036311705.1 Clostridia bacterium | reverse complement strand
GGCGAGTTTTGTTTGTTACAGGGCATTTTAACATCCCATTTTAAATGGAATAATTATCTGCCATATTAGTCCTTACAACATCTGCAAGCGTTTTACCGTCAAAATATTCATTTACAATTCTGTAGAACTCTACCCACATCGGATATGTTCTGCACGCGTACGCTCTCTCGCAAGGCTCTGCATCTTTTTTAAGGCAAGCTACGGGTGCAAGGTCACCCTCAGTTAAGCGTAAAATATCACCTATCCGGCATTCCTCGGGCTTTTTCAGTAGACGGTATCCGCCGTGCTTACCGCGGGTTCCCTCAATAAACCCGTTTTCGGTCAGAACAGGCAAAATCTGCTCAAGATACTTTAGCGAAATACCCTGACGGTTCGCTACATCCTTCATCGGGACATATCCGTCATCAATATGCTCTGCAAGGTCTACCAATACTCGGAGTGCATACCTGCCTCGTGTTGAAATCATCAATTAACTCACCTCAAATTCTAAAATCAATCCGCAAACAACGGTGTTGACAAGTATCTGTCACCCGTATCGGGCAATAATACAACTATCGTTTTTCCCTCATTTTCCGGGCGTTTTGCAAGCTCGATTGCAGCATATGCCGCAGCACCCGAGGAGATACCCACAAGGACGCCCTCTTTCTTGCCGATAAGCCTACCGACTGCAAAAGCGTCATCATTTGTTACGGGAATTATCTCATCATAAATATTCGTGTTCAACACTTTTGGTACAAATCCTGCACCTATACCCTGAATTTTATGCGGTCCTGCAACGCCCGTTGAAAGGACTGCCGAATCTTTCGGCTCAACCGCCACAATTTTAACATCGGGCTTCTTTGACTTTAAGTATTCACCAACGCCGGTTACTGTGCCGCCCGTTCCGACACCTGCGACAAATATATCCACTTCGCCGTCTGTATCCTCGAATATTTCGGGACCTGTGCTTTCTATGTGTGCTTTGGGATTTGCAGGATTCACAAACTGACCTACAACAAAGCTGTTCGGTATTTCCGCCGCCAACTCATCAGCCTTTTGGATTGCTCCCGACATTCCCTTTGAACCTTCTGTCAGGACAAGCTCCGCACCGTATGCTTTCATCAACTGCCTACGCTCGACCGACATTGTTTCGGGCATAACAATGATTATTCTATACCCCCTTGACGCCGCAACGGCCGCAAGACCTATTCCCGTATTACCCGAGGTCGGCTCGATAATTACCGAGCCTTGTTTAAGCTTTCCGCTCGCCTCCGCATCATCAATCATAGCCTTTGCTATACGGTCTTTGACCGAGCCTGCAGGGTTAAAATATTCAAGCTTTGCGAGGACTCTCGCTTTTAATCCAAGCTCCTTTTCAATATTATTAAGCTCCAAAAGCGGTGTTTTTCCGATTAGTTCATCAACCGATTTATATATTTTAGACATCTCTATTAACTCCTTTTACAAAATTCTAATCGAATCCGGGGGTGTTGATTAACGAACACCCCCTATTAATTTATTTTACAGCATTAAATCCGTTCTCCAAGTCCGCAATAATATCATCAATATGTTCCGTTCCTATTGAAAGACGAATTGTGTTTTCCTTTATACCCTGCTCGTTAAGCTCCTCTTGGGTTAACTGACTGTGAGTTGTTGTTGCAGGGTGAATAACAAGGCTCTTAACATCTGCGACATTCGCCAACAGTGAGAATACTTTCAAATTATCAATAAACTTGTGTGCCTCACTAACGCCGCCTTTTATCTCAAATGTGAAAATCGAGCCGCCGCCGTTAGGGAAATACTTGTTATACAGTTCATGCTGCGGATGGTCGGGCAAAGACGGATGGTTTACCTTTTCCACCTGTGGGTGATTTTCAAGAAATTCGATTACTTTCTTTGTGTTCTCCACATGACGCTCAATTCGCAGTGACAATGTTTCGATACCCTGCAAGAGCAAGAATGCAGCAAATGGCGAAATTGTCGCACCCGTATCACGCAGGAGTATTGCACGAATGTATGTCACAAACGCCGCAGCACCTACCGCTTTGGTAAACGAAACACCATGATAGCTATCATTAGGCTCTGAAATTGCGGGGTATTTACCGCTTGCCGCCCAATCGAATTTACCCGAATCAACAATCACTCCGCCAAGCGTTGTGCCATGACCGCCGAGAAATTTCGTTGCAGAATGAACAACTATATCCGCACCATGCTCAATGGGACGAATAAGGAACGGCGTGCCGAAGGTGTTATCGACAACAAGCGGTAAGCCATGCTTATGTGCAAGCTCTGCCAATGCGTCTATATCGGGGATATCGCTGTTCGGGTTTCCGAGCGTTTCAATATATATAGCCCGTGTATCCTCTTGAATTGCTGCCTCAACCTCATCAAGATTGTGTATATCTACAAATGTCGCCGTTATTCCCAAGCCGGGCAATGTGTGTGCAAGCAGATTATAACTGCCGCCATATATGGTCTTTTGCGATACAAAATGACCGCCGCCGAAGGCGAGTGCTTCAAGGGTATATGAAATCGCAGCCGCACCTGATGCAAGTGCCAACGCCGCAACACCGCCCTCTAATGATGCAATCCTTTTCTCCAAAACCTCCTGTGTAGAGTTTGTTAATCTGCCGTAAATGTTTCCCGCATCGGATAGATTAAACCGAGCCGCCGCATGAGCAGAGTTTTTAAATACATATGATGTTGTTGCATAAATCGGTACTGCCCGGGCATCCGTTGCAATATCGGGAGTTTCCTGACCTACATGTAATTGACGAGTTTCAAATTTATATTCTGACATAATTTTTCATTTCCTTTCGAGTTTATTATTATTTATATGTTCTTATTACAACACATAAACCACATTCGTCCGAATCTGTAATTATGTCTTACAAGCTTTTCAAAATGCTTTCCCATAGTTATTACCCCTTTTTATGAGTATAGTTAGCAGGCAGAATGGGTGTTTTTGCTAATCGCCCCAAGTTTGAGCCAAAACCGTTCAGATTGCCGCTTTACAGTGAGCGGTGCTGTACGAGTGTACTGCCCCGAACGAAAAAGCGGTTAGATGAGCGGTTTTCCTCTTTCCCTCAAGTTTGAGCCAAAACCGTTCAGATTGCCGCTTTACAGTGAGTGGTGCTGTACGAGTGTACTGCCCCGAACGAAAAAGCGGTTAGATGGGCGGTT
>JAXJPK010000060.1:0-7719 GCA_036311705.1 Clostridia bacterium | reverse complement strand
TGTTTTGTTAAAACAGCCGTATGCGACTGATCATCCGTACGGAATCTAAATTTATTCTGTTAGAAAGGAAGAGAATAATGAAAAACTTAAAAAAAGCATTAGCTTTATTTGTTGCGGCAGCATCTGTTTTTGGTACAATTGCAAGTGCTGAATTGTCATTTTTAAATCCCGTAACTAATCAATTGGACCTTATTACTGCAACACCGTCTGGTGCACAAGTCTGGCAGGGTAACGGTCGTGTTGATACGAGTGTGTATGACTATAGTATCGTAGACGGTGCACTTGTTATGAAAACAAAAGACAGTATAACTGATTTTAGCGGCGGCGGTAAGATGTCTATGGGATATGCTTTGAATTCCACTGGAGTCTTCGACCAGACTGGTAACGCATTGAGAAGGTCGAGCTTCGGTAAAACAAAAGTTGTATTAGAATTCAGCTTGAAACCGACATCTAATACAAACTATACACTTGGTACTGTTTTCAATGGTGACAAAGGTGAAATAAAAATAATGGCAGTTAATTATACCACCAGTAGCGGTGAGACAACTCAAGAGGTTGTTACTACAGGTTTAAAGTGGCATAGTCCTAATGCGGACGGCACTTATGCGATAAAATTCAGTGATTACATTAAAGAGGATAATCATTGGAACCATGGAGAACATAAGCTGCGTTTGACAGGAGAATTTGACCCTGCAACTATGAAAATAACATTGTCAATGGTGGATACAGAGAACAATGCAGTTATTTTCAACTCACAAAAGACACTGCCTGAGGGTGCAACATTTAAGTTTGTAAGACCATGTCTTTATATGAGAACAAGGGCGGCTACTGCACCGATACTCTATAAGTATGAATATACAGGCGAGTCTGCAGAGACTGAAAACAGTGCAATTGATGCAACTGGAACGAATCTGAATGCTTCTGTAGATGTTTACGGTAACCTTGACACAGGCATACCTAATGGAATAAAAAACAAGCCTGTTGTTGCTATTCTTGCTCAATATGATGCAAACGATCATTTCATTGGTTGCACATCAGACTCGGGTGAGTATCAGGTGTTGGGTACGAATGCAGATGCGGCTGCCGGCCGTCGTGCGGATGCAAAAACTCTTACACCGTCTATGGCAAAGGATGCAAATTATGCATACGCTAAGCTATTCGTATGGGACAGCAGCAATACTATGAATCCGTTAGCAGAGGTTTATTCAAACAAGGTTAACTAATCTAATGCACAAAAGGAGAGTCTTCGGACTCTCTTTTTGTATCCAATTTATTTACAAGGTTTTTATTGGGAAATGTCGTTTGCACTGTTATCGGTTAAACGAGGATAAACGGAAAGCTTTTTACCGTCATAAAATGCGGCAAAAACATCACTGATTTCAAGCCTCTGTGATTTTAATTCAAGGTCTAATGCTTTTTCGGTTAATCCCGATTGCTTCATATTCTCGCAAAGTATTTCTCCATCCGAAATAACGCAGAAAAACGGACGGTCGATTTCGGGCATAAGCGTTAAGTCCTTAGGCGAAACGGGGCGTGAAACGCTTCGGGGCAAAAAGGACAACATTCCGTTTTGTTCAAGCATTGCCGTTTCAATATCATCAATATTGAAAAAACCATTAATACGGCATAATGATAAAAATTCATTCAGGTCGATTTTTGCTGTTTTGAAATTATCATAGAACAGCTTGCCTTTATCCATTAAAACAATGGATTTACCCGTAAAAAAGCGTCGGGCTTTCATATTCCTTGAGCTGATAAAGCTTATTAAAGATATTGCAGTGGTATAGACAATAATTGAAATAACGGGCAAAAGTACATTTTTGTCTAAATTTGTTGCTAATTCTGCGGCGATTGAGCCGATGGTTATTCCGTTAATATAATCAAACATATTAAGCTGTGACATTTGCTTGTTTCCGATTACCTTCGTGCTGATAAACATAACAGATACGGAAAGAATACTGGATAGAAGTATTTTCAGATAGTCCATATATACCTCCTTTTTTATTAGTTTGTTCATTTGTGGCGATATTATTACAAATTATCTTGCATAGTATGTCGTTTTGTGATATACTATCTTGTATAAAGCGTATAAGGAGAATTTAGAATGTACTTGTCCGATAAATGGGAGGATTACAGAATTATGGACGCCGCAGGCGGTGAAAAGCTCGAGTATTGGGGAAAATACCTGCTTCGCCGTCCTGACCCGATTGCAGTATGGGGCGAAAAATCCGATTTAAAATATACAAATAAGGTTGACGCCTGGTACCACCGTTCAAATAAGGGTGGAGGAAGCTGGGAGTTTTTTAATAAAAAAATTCCGGAGAAATGGCAGATAAAATACCGCGACCTCGTTTTTAATGTCCGCCCGACAGGGTTTAAGCATACGGGACTTTTCCCCGAGCAGGCAGTGAACTGGGATTTTATAAGCGAGCTTATAAAATCGGCAAACAGACCGATTAAGGTGTTGAATCTCTTTGCATATACAGGCGGTGCAACGGTTAGTGCACTTGCCGCAGGTGCGGAGGTGTGCCATGTTGACGCATCAAAGGGCATTGTTACATGGGCAAAGGAAAATGTTATTTCGTCGGGGCTTGGCGATTGCAAGGTCAGATATATTGTTGATGATGTTGTTAAATTCGTTAAACGGGAAATTCGCCGAGGCAATAAATATGACGGAATTATAATGGACCCGCCATCATACGGCAGAGGCCCGTCGGGCGAAATGTGGAAAATTGAGGAGGCTTTATTCCCGCTTATAAGCGACTGTATGCAGATATTGTCGGATGATGCACTGTTTTTGCTTATTAATTCATATACAACGGGTTTGTCATCAACGGTTTTGAAAAATATAATCACGGTTACTGCTCAAAAGAAATTTGGCGGTGAGTTTGATGCTGATGAAATCGGTCTGCCGATTGAGTCAAACGGACTTGTTTTACCGTGCGGTATAACGGGAAGATGGTACAGAAAGGATTGATTTCTATGCTAAAAGGGAAAACAATTTTGCTTGGGGTTACAGGCTCGATTGCGGCATATAAAATTGCAAACCTGGCAAGAATGATTAAAAAATTGGGCGGAAATGTCCATGTGTTGATGACAAAAAATGCGGAGAATTTTATTAATCCGTTCACTTTTGAAACCTTGACGCAGAATAAGTGTCTTATAGATACATTTGACAGGAATTTTCAATACAGTGTTGAGCATGTAGCACTGGCAAAGCAGGCTGATGTGGTTATGATTGCACCTGCGAGTGCGAATGTTATCGGTAAGATTGCAAATGGCATTGCCGATGATATGTTAACGACCACAGTTATGGCGTGCCCTTGTAAAAAGATTGTATCGCCTGCAATGAATCATAATATGTATCACAATCCGATTGTGCAGGATAATATAGAAAAGCTTCGCCGTTTTGGGTATGAGATAGCCGAGCCCGAGCATGGTATGCTTGCAAACGGTGATGAGGGTGACGGGCGTATGCCGAGTGAGGAAATACTGCTTGAATATATAATTCGTGCGGTATATCCCATAAAGGATTTAGTGGGGAAAAAAGTTTTAATAACAGCAGGAGCAACCGAGGAGGCTATAGACCCCGTCAGGTTTATAACCAATCATTCTACGGGTAAAATGGGTATGGCACTTGCAAGGGCGGCTTTGTATCGCGGAGCGGAGGTGACGGTCGTTAAAGCCCGCACAGAGGTTTGTGCACCCCTGTTTGCAAATGTTATTTCTGTTAAAAGTGCCGAGGATATGTATAACGCAGTTATCGGAAATTCGGACGAGTTTGACATAATAATAAAAGCGGCGGCGGTTGCTGATTATACACCCGTTTCGGTATCAAGCGAGAAAATAAAGAAATCCGATGGGGATACGGAGATTAAGCTAAAACGGACTTTTGATATTCTAAAGGAACTTGGCAACAGAAAAAGGAAAGGACAGTATATTTGCGGTTTTTCAATGGAAACCGAGAATGTTTTGGAAAATTCGTCGGCAAAGCTGCAAAAGAAAAATGCTGATATGATATGTGCTAATTCTCTGAAAACAGAAGGTGCAGGCTTTGGCTGTGACACAAATGTTGTTACGGTTATAACAAAGGACAGAGCCGAGGAGCTGCCGTTACTTTCAAAATTTGAATGTGCGAATGCAATACTTGACATGATAGGAGAAAATCTCAAATGAGAATGAGGAAAAAGAAAAACTGTGCCGCAAGAATAGAGCGGTGCGGTGATATTCGTATAACAGACCCCGAAAATCATAAGGGGGAGTGGAGCAAGGTTTTTGGGAACGATAATCCAATCCATGTAGAAATCGGTTGCGGTAAGGGAAGCTTCGTTGTGGGTATGGCAAAAATGTATCCGGATATAAACTTCATTGCGATTGAAAAGGTTGAAGATGTTATCGTTATGGCAATGGAAAAGGCAATCGAAAACGAGGTTGCAAATGTCAGATTTATGGACCTTGACGCCGAGAGAATAGAGGATTTCTTTTTAAAGGGTGAAATTGAGAGAATTTATTTGAATTTCTCTGACCCCTGGAAAAAGAATAAGCAGGCGAAACGCCGCTTGACGCATAAGAATTTCCTTGACCGCTACAAGAATGTATTGAATAACGGCGATTATATTTGGTTTAAGACGGACAATCGCAAGTTGTTTGAGTTCTCACTCAATTCGTTTGCAGAGTCGAATTTCAAGATGCAAAATATTACTCTTGATTTACATAATTCGGGATTTGAGGGCAATGTCATCACCGAATACGAGCAGAGGTTTCTTGACCTCGGACAGCCGATTTACAGGTTAGAGGCTACATATCTCGGTTGGGAATAGTCCACATAGGCGATGTTTTTTTGCATCACCTATGGGGATTATTCAGCTTTTTTAGCAGCCCCGTTTATATTGCAATATTATGTTTTATTCGCATTTTCAAATCATCAGCTGCCATCGCAATATATTCGGAGTTGGTGGGGCAGCCGTAATACTGTGAGTCTTGGGAATATCCAAAAATATCGTGTATGACCTTTTTATTGCCACGCTCCCAGGATACCTTGATTGCGTGGCGGATTGAACGCTCGATTGAGCTGGGCGTTTTGTTATACTTTTTAGCAAGTTGCGGGTATAGATTTCTGGTTATTGGGTTTATAGCCGATATATCCTTCATTGCGATTTTGATTGATGAACGAATATAGCTGTATCCGTTTAAGTGTGCAGGTACTCCCATACAATGCAAAAGCTTTGTTATTTTTAAATCGAGGGTATCGTCTTCGCGTTTATTAATCGGTATTTTTGGTTTTACTGATGCACAAACAAGCTCTGCTATTGTGCGGCACAGTTCAGAGGGCGGCTGTGGTTTCATCATAAAATAGTCTGCACCCTGTTCGGCGGCAACTGCAAGCATTGCCGATGTGATTGTATAAGAATTTATGATGATAAACGGTTTTTTTAGCTCTGTTTTACTTTTTAACATACGGAGAAAGCCTATCGCATCAAGACCGGGAATGAGAAAGTCCATTACTATTACATCGGGTTTTATGAGTTCTGCAAGCTCCAATCCGTCATTGCCGTTTAACGCATAATCAGCATCGAGGAATGAGCTGTCGGATTTTGCGTAATCGGTAAGATTCTTTGCGTATTGACGGTCGGAGTCTATGACAAGCATGGTAAGATTTTCAGCCATACAAAATCATCCTTTCGTTATATATAAATGTATTAATAATTGCAAAATTAAAATATCAAAGTAACTGTTTTGTATGGTTTATAATGAAATTTACCGTGAGATATATTTTGCAGTTATCCGTGTTGATGATAAAAGTATAGCACGCATAAAGACGATAATCAATAGTTCGGGGTGAAATGTAAAATAATCTTAAATTCGTTTCCGTTATATTTCGATATGCTGGAAATTGTGTACGATTTTGACTGATTTTGAATGAAATAAAAGCAGCTTTTATTTTTAAAAAGCTGCTTTTTGTAATACAAATGTAATTATTTATGATTAATGAATGTATCAACAACTGTGTTCAGGTTTGTCATATTAATATCATCATTGCCGTTGGGTGATGACGCAGTAATAATGAATGCTGAACGGTCATCTGAAAAATACACGCTCTTTATACTCTTGAAATTAGGGTCGTTCGTTGCTGTAAATGTGTATTTATAGCCCTCATACTCACCCTCTTTTTTAAGAATGAAAAAGCCTGTGATGTCTATGGAGTCATCGTCTTTAAGCATCTCCATAAGCTTTGCTTCTGAATCAATAACATCTGCATTTTCAACCGATTTGATATTTAAATTGTCAACCGCCCCCAAATCGTTTTCGATTGAAATTGTCACATTAGTCGAGTCTGAATCATTAATTGAACTGCCTTCGGGGATTTGAATTGAGTATGAGTTATCCGCCGATTGATACAGACTGTAACCGGGAAGTAACGCATAATCACTCAATACCTCCTGTGAAACGGCAGGCTTTTCTACGGGTGCGATTGTCGGCTCGGGTGCCTCTCCCGTCATTGAACAGCCCGATATTGCGGCAGTTATAAAAATGGCACAAGTTGAAGTATAAAGTAACCCTTTTTTCATAATAAACTCCTCTCATGTATTTTGTATAATTTTATCAAAATATTCGAATAAAACAATTTGTTTTGTATATATAATACACCAAAATTTGCAAATTGTCAAGTAGAAGTTTGTTTTTTGAGGATTATAGTATATTTTCAAAAGACAGAAATGTGTTTTGAGGCAGATGTTTAAAGAGAAATTTTATTACATATACCTTTGCGAGTGCCTGGGATTTGAGTTCGCCTTCTGTTAAGGACTTCAGCTCTGATAGATTAATCTCTATGTTATCAATCTCGGCGTGATCGCCTGTTGCAAGAAAGAAAGGTTCAAAATCGGAGATTTCGTTTGAAAGCTTTTCGATATGTTCAGCGGCTGTTTTAAAATCGTCATTATTAATGCAAATTTCAATATCGTCTATGATTTGCATCAAATTATTGGATTTTTTGCTTAATTGTGTGGTATATATAATTCCGCCCGTAATCAGAATAGCGGCTATGACTAATGATGTAATAAAGCTTTTCACTTCTTATTCCTCACAGACTTCTCTTTTAATTGCATAAACATTTCACCCTCTGCATCTATGGAGGCAATAAATACATCATTCACACTCTTTGCACCTCTACGCTTTATTTCACTTTCAACCCATAGTTTGGTTTTCTCTGAACGGTCAAGCTCGTCCTGGTCCAGCTTCCCGTCAATAATTACGGTACACGGCAATCCCTCTTTTCGGACATCTTGTAAATTTAAATCCCCGACTGTAACACTGCGTGCGTTATCGCGGGGGATAACGGAAAGCTTTCCGCTTGTTTCCAACACTGCCACATATACATCAGATATGTCAAAACAGCCTTGAAGTCTTAGCTCTTCGAGCAGGTCGCTTAAATTAAAGCGTTGCCGCAACAGCTCGCTTTCACATATAACACCGTTGTAAACAATTATTGACGGTTTGCCCATTATAAATTTGCGGAACGGTATAAATTTTATACTCAAAAATGATGTGAATATTTCCGCAAAAAGCAAAGACAAAACAGGAATGATGCCCGATAACAGGGGAATGTCAATCGACTGCATCGGCACTGTCGCAACATCGGAAATCATTATTGCAACAACAAGCTCGGACGGCTGGAGTTCGCCGATTTGGCGTTTGCCCATTATACGCAGTGAGAATATA
>JAXJPK010000059.1:0-2321 GCA_036311705.1 Clostridia bacterium | reverse complement strand
TCAGAAAATTAAGGAAACAAACGCATTGCCGGCTGTATGCGGCAGAGTATGTCCGCAGGAAAAACAGTGTGAGTCAAAGTGTGTCAGAGGTATTAAGGGCGAGCCTGTAGGAATAGGCAGACTTGAAAGATTTGCCGCTGACTACCATAGGGCAAATGTTGAGGACAAAATTGAAGTTCCTGAATGGAACGGAAAGAGAATTGCCGTTGTTGGCTCGGGTCCATCAGGCTTGACAGTTGCAGGCGATATGGCAAAGCGTGGTTATAAGGTAACCGTATATGAGGCATTCCATACAGCAGGCGGCGTTTTGATGTATGGTATTCCTGAATTCCGTTTACCGAAGGACATCGTTCAAAAAGAAATCTCAAATCTAAAGAAAATGGGTGTTGACATTCAAACAAATGTTATTATCGGCAGAACTCTTACTGTTGATGAGTTGTTTAACGATATGGGATTTGACGGTGTATATATCGGCTCAGGTGCAGGACTACCGAGATTTATGGGTATTGAGGGCGAGAGCTTGAACGGTGTATATTCAGCAAACGAGTTCTTAACAAGAATTAACCTAATGAAGGGATATAAATTCCCTGATTATGATACACCTGTATATGTGGGTAAAAATGTAGCAGTTCTCGGCGGCGGTAATGTTGCAATGGATGCGGCAAGAAGTGCAAAGAGACTTGGTGCTGAAAATGTATATATTGTTTACCGCAGAGGTGAGGAGGAGCTTCCGGCTCGTAAAGAGGAAGTAGAGCATGCAAAAGAGGAAGGTATTGAATTCAAGCTTTTGCAGAATCCGACAAAGATTCTTGGAAATGAGGACGGTTGGGTAACAGGTATGGAAGTTATCAAGATGGAATTGGGTGAGCCCGATGAAAGCGGCAGACGCCGTCCTGTAGAGGTTAAGGGCAGTGAAGAAGTTCTTGATATAGACACAGTTGTTGTTGCTATAGGTCAGACTCCGAACCCGCTAATCAGACAGACAACAGAAGGGTTGGAAACAAACAATCATGGTTGTATCATCGCTGATGAAAACGGCTTGACAACAAGGGAAAAAGTATATGCCGGCGGTGATGTTGTAACAGGTGCTGCAACGGTTATACTTGCTATGGGTGCCGGTAAGAAGGCAGCCGAGGCATTAGATAAGGAACTAATGGGAGAATAAATCGCCCAATTGGGAGGTAGATTAAATGGCGGGATTTTTTGATAAAGTAGTAGCAGGCTTTGATAAAGGTGTTACCTCTGTCAGTACAAATTCAAAAAACTTTGTCGAAAAGGCGAAAATGAATACTGCAATTCAAGAGGCACAGAGAGATAAAATTAATTTATTTAAAAATCTCGGTGAGCTTGTGTATAATCTCTATATTAGCGGTGTAGCTGAAATTGAACAGTGCAATGGAATTTATAAGGAAATAACGGCTTTGAATGAAAAGATTGAAGAATGTCAAAAGCAAATTGCAAATCTTGAAATGAAAAAGACGGCAGATGAACCGATTGCAACATCAGGTGCTGTATGCCCCAATTGCGGTGCTGCGATTGATGATGATGCGAAATTCTGTGCAGGTTGCGGTATGAATATAGAAGCGGCAAACGAATCTGCTTCCGAATAATTATTCGTTAAAATATTGCATTTTTAAAAAATAAATGTTGAAGTAATGAGAAAAATGTGATATAATAAAATGCGTTGGCGGTTTTTGCCGCTTTGCAAAGATAGATGATTTTAATTGTCTAACGAGCTTTGAAAGGAGAAAATAAAAAATGAAGTATTCATCAGAAGTTGAGAATATGTGTCCTTTGGCTAAGGGTACATATCACGGTCCTGCACCTATTCCGCAGGAGGGTAAGTGGACTCAGGCTAAAGAAATCAAAGATATTTCAGGCTTGACACACGGTATCGGTTGGTGTGCTCCTCAGCAGGGTACATGTAAGTTGTCACTAAATGTTAAAGAGGGTATCATACAGGAGGCTCTTGTTGAAACAGTTGGTTGTTCGGGTATGACACATTCTGCGGCAATGGCAGCTGAAATTCTTGTTGGTAAAACACTTCTTGAAGCATTAAATACAGACTTGGTTTGTGACGCTATCAATACAGCTATGCGTGAATTGTTCTTGCAGATTGTATATGGTCGTACACAGACAGCTTTCTCTGAGGACGGTCTTCCTGTTGGTGCAGGTCTTGAGGACTTGGGTAAGGGACTTCGTTCACAGGTTGGTACAACATATGCAACTCTTAAGAAGGGCCCGAGATACCTTGAGCTTGCAGAGGGTTACATAACAAAGATTGCTATTGATGAGAACGATACAATTATCGGTTATAAGTT
>JAXJPK010000058.1:0-13695 GCA_036311705.1 Clostridia bacterium | reverse complement strand
CAAAAAGCTTCTCGTAGCAGTTCTTCATTACCCAATATCTTCTCTCGGGTGCTAATTGCGAATACTGAATATTCGCATGTGGTAAAAATATTACTTTTGGCATAATTTTATTTCTCCTTGTATAATTTTTTTAGCCTGTTTTAACCTTAAAATATAGGTTTATTCGGTTTTATGATTATATTGATGATATGTATTTAAAGCAGTTCCGTAAGCCTTCCTCAATGTCCTCGGTATTCTCGTATTCGAACAGTGCAACACCGTCAAAATCCGACATTGCACGAAGTATTGCTTTCCAGTCCATATCACTTGCTCCGCAGTAGGACGGTTTTATGTGTCCTGACGGAACGGGTGCAAAATCCTTTAGATGTGCGTATGCAACCTTGTCCTTTATTTCGTTATAGAACTCCTCGGGGTGCTTTACACCTACAGCGTAAAGGTTTGCAGGGTCATAACAAATTCTTGCATTTGACGGCAATGCCGCAAAAATGCGTTTGATTGTTTCAAGGTCTGTCGTGGTTGACATAATGTGTTCTACGCCATCATCATAGCCGTCAACACCGCCATGAGTTTCAATAACGGGTGTAACACCTTCCTTTTCTGCGTATTCGCACACCTCTTTGAGCGAATCAATCATTGTGTTAAACATTTCGTCCGTTACCTCCGCAAGTGGTGTGAAGCCCGCAAATATGCGGACCATACCTATGCCGAGGACCTTGCATATATCAATTACACGCTTAACCTTTGCTATATCACCCGTACCTGTTGTGAAATCATTTCCTGTTGCGGCACAAGCCATTTTAATGCCATAACGGTTTGCCATAGCTTTTATATTCTCAAGCTCCGCATCCGTTACATCAAGTGCAATATCCATCGGTGCATTTGCAATACCGATTTCAAGGACATCAAGTCCCATTTCTGCTGTTATTTTAAACTGCTCCTCAAGAGGAGTTTCTCTTAATCCCCATGCTGCATTTCCGAATTTCATTTTTGAATTCATCCTTTCTGTTAGCGTACCGTAATTAAACTCGTTTGAGAAGCACTACATTACCGAATATCTGCTTGCTTTCATTAATTACAAGCTCATTTCCTGCAGTTATTGCTCCGTCATAAAGTGTCTTTTCAATCCTCCACTCGCCGTTAAGCGGTACGGTCAATACATCCGGATTTTCAAAAGTATGATAAACTACAATTGCTCGCTCGCCGTCATCGGAGTATCTCACAACCGCTTGCGTACCCTCGGGGTATCTGAAGTTTATCTTTTCATTTGAACGGAATACATAGCTCTTGCCGTGACGGATAATATCCGAAACTTCACCGTAAAAACGCTCTGCCATACGGGTTTGCTCCAGCTGCTCCGCCGATAAGTGTGCGAAGTCGCCTGACCAGCACAGTCTGCCCAAAAATCCCGCAGAAATCGTGAACGCAAATCTGTTCTCATCATGCTGCGGTTTTAGAACACACCAGATTTGGCTCTGGCACGGCGGAATAAGATAATGCAAATTCGCCGCAACAATCGGAAATTCAAAGCACTCGTGTGCATCCGAGAATGAGCTCATCGCCGTAACGCCCGTCATAACCGGGTCAAGACGCATACCGCCCGATGCACAGTTCTCGATTACTAAATCGGGTATTTCCTTTTTCATCAAGCGGAAGAAGTCGGCAGTACCCTTAACAAGCTTTCTCAATTCTTCTGCGCCGCTTTCCTCGCCGTCTATTTCCATACCCATATCCGAGTTATAGTCAACCTTCAAATAACCAAATCCGTTATCTTTCAAAAAGTCGATGACATGTTCTTTTAAGTATGCGACAACTTCGGGGTTTCTTAAATCCCACATCTTTTCAATACCCGCCAGTCCGCATTGTGCAACCAAATCAACACCGTCGTACTTCACAAACGAGCCATCGGGCATTGAGTTGAACAATTTTGAACGGTTATCCACACATTCAAATTCCATCCATATGCCCGGGATAAATCCCATACTGCGAATCTCGTCCGTATATGCTTTTAGACCTTTAGGGAAACGCTTTTTGGAGGCAATCCAATCGCCGTTGCCCTGTAATGTTTCTTCATCTCTGTTCCAGCCTGCATCCATAACGAAATACTTAACGCCCGAACCTACAAGCTGTTTTGCAATTTCTACATTACCTTCGTGCGTGGGCTTGCCCCATGTTGTGCACCATTCATTAAAGATAATGGGCATACCTTCCTCGCCGTAATTATCTATATCGGCGTCACGCATACGCAAAATTCTGTCTGATGCATCTGCTATGCCGCCCTTTACAGCGGTTACATATGCAGGCGGAGCTTGAAAGCTTTCGCCACTTTTTATAATCTTGCTCCAATTTGCAAACTTTTTATCACCGATACCGCATGAGAATGAAATATCCCTGCCGCAACGGGTAAACTCCATCTGCCACGAGCCGTTGACAATCGGCTCCATAGCCCATATAACACCCTGCTTTTTATCCTCAATAGCAGCGAACGGGAAATAGTCAATCGTTGACCTTGCACCCTGATTACCAATTTTATAGTTCTTATAGTTTCCGCCCCATGACTTTTCCAGATTAAGGTCGGACAAAGAATATACCTGATGCTTACCCTCTGTTGCCCAGCCCGACTGGAAAATATGTATGTTAAGCTCCTTTGAATGTTCTGTATCCGAATACGGAGATAATCCGTCAAGAGCTGCACTTGAAATCATCTCAAGCTTAAAATCACGGTTGCTGATATTTCTGAACTCTGTTGCAACCGTAAACGCCATATCTCCCTCTTTATATGAAAGAGAATGGATAAGCTCGTATCCCTCATCAGAGGAAAGAACTGTTTTGATAGTCGTTACATCGCCGTTTTTTAACTCATCCTGCGATTTGAACACAAGGTCTTTATATGACTGTGTATATTTACAGCTGCTGCAGCTTGGTGCCTTTGAATGATGTGACAGCTGAATATGCCCTAACGCACCGGGATACCAGTCATAGTGGTCCATAAACTGAAAATCAAGCTCATAGCGCGCATAATTATCGTTCACATCAGGCGTACCGACAGGCAGAAGATTCATAAAAACCTTCTGACTATCGTTCATAATTGTATATCTCACAATCGTGTCGCCGAATGTGTACTGTTTTACCGTATATTTACTATCCACAATTATTTACTCCAATCGAACAGTATTTTAAAGCAATCCACTCCTGCTTTCTCCTGGTACTCAAACGCTTCTTTAGCCTTTGAAATACCCCAAACCTCATACGGGAGCTTTGATGTATCAAACTTACCCTCTGAAATCCATTTGAGAACCTGCTGCTTGCTTCCCTCTTTCAATGCACAAGTCATTGTGATTGTTGCATTCTTAACAAACCATCTGTGGTAATGGTCGAACACAAGCTTATCGGGATAGTCACCGTTTAGGTGAATGTGTGCAGGAATATCGTCGTCCTTCCAGCCGCCGTCCTTAACAAGCTTGTATAAACCTCCGAATACCTCAGGATTACCGCTACATTCCATTAACTGGTCTGCCATTTTGCCGTTTGTTGCCTCATAGATAACGCTCTGTGCGTCCTCGGGTGAGCATACAATGTCAGCATAATTTTCAGCGATGCTGCGGCGGAACGCATTTCTTTCAACTGAAATAACCTGAAGTGTCGGCTCTAAAATCTTTAGCTCCTGGATTGCGGAGATACCCACCATACCTGCACCGATAACAACGATTGTTTCGTGCGGTCTTAATGTCAATCTTCCGATACCCTTCAGAGGAACACACGCAAGATATGCCAAAACTGCCTGCTCATATGTAACATTATCGGGAATTATAACGCTCTGGTCTGCGTGGTCATTACAAGTGAAAGAATCCTTTATTGTAAATTCCGAAGCACCGCCCCATGCTGCACATACATCGCCGTACTCTCTGCACTCATTAATCATTACTCTGTCGCCGATGTTCAAGTCTTTTCTTGCATCAGGACCTTTTGCAACAACTATACCCGCGTTCTCATAACCGGGAACAAGCGGATAGTAGCACTGCTCAGGGTGCTGCATACCCTTGTATGTTTTCATGTCCGTACCTGTTGAAATAGCCGAAAAAAGTGTCTGGCAAACATATGCGTCCGGTCTTGGCTCGGTGAGCTTAATATCACGCACATTTGCAAGATGCGGCTTTTCAATAACAAGTGCTCTTGTTGTTTTGTAATCTGTGTAATTCATAAGAAAACCCCCTCATTTATATTACTTAACTTTATACTATCATACTTTTCCTTGTTTTTCAAGACTAAAACAAAGAAAATAGTTAAAAATACCAAATTATAATTTTGCAAGTGTAGGCATTTCCTTAAGGTACTTTCTGATTAACTCCTGCGATACACCGTTATTCTCGATTACCTCTCTATAGAAGCTTGCACTCGGCTTCATTGTTCTCTTGAAGGTTTCAAAATCCACATCTATTAAGCCAAATCTCGGTTGGAAGCTTGACCATTCATAGTTATCCATAAGCGACCAATAGAAATATCCTCTTACATCAACGCCCATATCCATTACTTCCCTTAAAGCATTCAGATACAACGCCTCGTAGACAATTCTCCACCTATCGTCAAAGCACGAACAACCATTCTCCGTTATATAAACGGGCTTATCCTTTAACCGACTCAACTGATGAATAATAACCTCGGGTTCAAACTCATTGAGATAAAAATCCATATCGCCAAGTAAATCAAGCTTTTTATGGTCATATCTCTTTCCATGCCAATCAGGCTCTCTGGCGTCAATGCCCGTACGGGTGTATATATTTATAGCCCAGAAGTCCATTGAATCCTTTACTTCCTTGTCATAGAAACCACCGTAATACGGAATAACTATTTCACCGGTACGAATAGCGTGGAGCATCCATTCGTTACCGTAAATGTCCATCATTTCCGATAAAACGCTGTCGAATTTATCCCTCTTTCTCTGTGGCTCGTACATAATGAATGCATGAGCAGAGCTTATCGGTGCATTTGAATACTTCTTAATGATATGATAACCTCTTGCGTGGAACTTCATAACCGCCAAACGCTTTTCGTTATTTTCGGGCGTGGGCTCACGATAACCGAATTCCTCATTCAGAACATTCCAGCCATCAACATACGGTGCGAAAATCGGAACAACCTTTTCAAGATATGTTTCAAAGTATTTCACATTCTCTATTTTGGTAAGTCCGCCGAGCTTATCAAACCAAATCGGGACAGTGAAATGAATCATTGTCATAAAAATCTTTATGCCCTTTTCTTTAATCTTATTAAGCTCGTAAAGATAATGGTCGATAGCCTCCTGTGAGAACTCACCCTCTGACGGCTGTATTCTCGACCATTCAACGCTCATTCGATATGCCTGGGAGCCCGTTTTCGCCAATAGCTCTGTATCTTCATCAACCATATTCCAATGGTTGCAAGCCATTCCTGACGGTTTTCTTATACCTGTGGGGTCATTTGAATAATGTTCCAGCTCATAAAGCCAATTTTGGGAGTTGGAGTTGTTGCCCTCAATCTGATGACCTGCTGTTGATGTTCCCCATAAAAAGCCCTCGGGAAATTTTATATCATTTAAAGAGAATATATCATACATTTTTATTTTCCTCCATTGTATTTATTAGTATTGCCTTAAAAAGGGATAGCACGAGAGTGTTATCCCTTTTTAAATATTTAAATATCAATCAAGTGTTGAAATCGGTGCTTCAAACAATGATAGGTCTGAACCGCTTGAAATCAAGAACATCTTTGCATTGTCATAACCATCTGCCTTTGCAACTGTCAAATCACAATTTGCAAGGTTTTCGCCGCTTCTGTTCGGAGCAGATGTCGGCCAGTTTGTGGCTGCAGCCTTGTCAAGCCTCAACATTCTGCCGTTTGCATCGTACTGTGCAACAACCAACAATGCGCCATTTTTAACTTCTCCCTCGCCATCAACAAGGTTTCTGCCTATCTTTGCTGTTGCAACGATATTATTATCTGTTGAATCATCTATGCTTTGATCCTTTACATAATATGCGTCATAATCTGCTGACATCTCAATTAAATCAAAGTCATAGAACCAACCGTAACGGAATGCTCCGCCTCGAACCATATAATCAAATGTCTTATTATCCGCGGCTGTAATTTCTACAGAACCCAATTCAACGCCATCATCTGTTACATTCACCATTTTAGCTGTTCCCGTATTTGTAAAGGTATCAACCTCTATAATCATTGCAAGCTCTTTATAATAAGGCATCTTAAATGGGTCACTACTCTTACCGTTAAAGCTAATAGCTTTTGCTTCAGGATGCTCTGTGGTGTTCTCACTTATATGTTGAAAGCCTCCGCCATATCCTAAATAGTTCTTATTTCCCGCATATTGACCCATCTTCATATCAAAAACTTCATTAAACGGTGCACCTTTTGTTGTGCTTGGGTCGTTATCAACATTAATACCCGCAAATTTCCAACGGAGAGTAGATCTAACCTTGCCATAGATTGCGTCGCCTGTACCGGCATAACCGTAAATACCGTTATATCCAAATGTCTGCAGGTTACCGCTTGTTGCATTTACACCGGTTGATCTTAGCTCAAGTGTATTTGTTTCCTCATTATATGTAGTATTAACCTTTGCGGTGTCAGCAGCATTAAGGTATCCGTTCCAATCTGTACCTGTTGCCATTGAACGGAAATTCGCATCCCAACGGCCTTTATTGAACTGTCCGATTTCTGCAGCACTTGCACACGCTCCAAATACAAGGCTTGAAGCAAGGAACAATGCAGAAATTTTCTTTATCATTTTCATATTAGTTTATCCTTTCTGATATACAAATTATCGTTAGGCAAGCAATTACGCATCAAGCTGCGTAATTGCCGCCATTGCTTTACCAAGCCTCTAATTAATAAGTTCTAAAGAACATACAGTCAGCCAATACTGAATAGTAGATGCAAGCGAACAATGTATCGCAATCCTCGCCGTAATCTTTATATGTCTTTATTGACGCAGGGTCAACCGTTGCATGCTCTTCGCCGTCATACAATACAAAGCTATCTTCGCCGCAAATGAATGTTTCTATCTTATCCTCATCATATGTAGCCGAAGTATAAACAGAAACAAGGTATTTGCTCATATCCTTATCATACTCTATACTGTAAACCTTACCGAATATCTGATAATCCTCGTTGTTATATGAATAGTCAGCGTTACCACCGTTTGATGAACCGTTTGTAAAGCCTTCCCATGTTATCTCCTCAGGGTCATCAGGATTTTCTCTCTTAACTGTCCACTGCAAGCCAACACCTGACATACCGCCGTTTGCAGCACTTCTTGCTTTATAAGGAACCTTAACAGCAATACCGTTAATCTGATTTAAATCATCAAATGAAAGCTGAACCAAGTCGCCCTTTGCAACAGAGCTGAAAGCATCACGGTATCTCTCATATGTTGTCGGGTTAACATTGAATGCCTTCTCTGCACCCCTGTAGATAGTATCGAGGTGAAGAGTTACCTCATCATTGTCTGCAACAACCTCTGATACCTTATCTATCATATAGAACTGGCGATCAACATACTCTGTTGAAATCGATTGACCGTCTGCTGTAACATATACAACTGCGTTTAGCGAATATGTCGAATTGCCCTTACGGTACATCTTAAGGTTACCCGGTTTATACTTGTCACGGCCTGCTTCGCCCAATGAACTCTTTAGGTAAATATTTGACATATCTGCATTTACAGTATACAAGTTCTTTGCTTTCGACAAGTAATACTTACCCTCTATACGAGCTTTCTGGCTGCCCGGATGAACATAGTACCATACCGCATTGTTCAGGTCGCTATACATCCATCTCGGCTTTAACATAACTTCCTGCAATGTTGTTTTTACATCTTCGTTTTCGCCAATCAAGGCTGTATCAATCTGATATACAAAGCCGTCTTCATTTACTCTGTATATTGCAGCGTATGCTGTTTTGCCGATTATTGATGATACCTTGTTTAGGTATGCTTCGCCGTAAGTTGTAGCAGCTGTGTTATCGGGCATATTCTCATTATCCTTAGGTCTTGTTGAGTTAAGGAAGTTGTTGTATCTGTTAACGGATGCTCTTACATCTGCGGGAAGTGCAGCTGTTGATTCACCCTTTAGTCTTGAAACTGCCTCTGCAGCAGTAACTGATTCACCGTCAAGAAGTAGCTTTTTCTTAAGCTGATACTTAACTGCAAGATCTTTTTCATTGTTCTTTGAGTCAACAACCTTTATGTAGCCTTCATCGCCTGCTGTGTCAGTATAAACCGACATAATAAAGCCTTCAAGGTCTACATTAGAAACTGAATAATCAATAGCACCAACGCTACCGAACGGTGTGATATACCATACATATGATGCGTTTAATTCGGGCTTATTAAGAGTGCTTTCCCATACATCTTTTGTTACATTGTACTCTACACCGTTAAGTGTAACCTTTGTTAAGCCGTTAGAATCGCTCTTTTTACCTGTTGCCGTAGCCGTAACTGTATTATTTGATATAATAGCCTCTACGAACTCACCGTGAAGCGGCATTCTGTATGTTAGCAATGAACCTCTTGTGATAGTATCTACAGAAACTGCCTTTCCTTCTGCATCTGTCAATTTTGATTCGCCGTTAAAATCAAGAACAACCTTTGTGGCATTCTTGTTCATAGCATATACTTCGTATTCGTTTACTGACTTCTCAGTCTTTGAGCTTACGATGAAATTCTTATATTCGTCAATAATGATAAGGTCAACATTACCCTTTTTCGATTTAACAAGAGTAATTTTACCCTCTGAAATATCGAATAAGTCTGTTGTAAAGTCAGAACCTGATACATTAACGCCGTTGTATATAACAGTAGCGTTATCTACAAGGACCTTTTTCTGTGATGTACCTTTGTAATACGAAATTCTGTAACCATCAAAATCTATATAATCCTCTGCATTAATAACCGTAACTTCGTTATCTCTTGCATTAGGACCGATAGCAATAATCTCGCCGCCCTCGTTTGCAACTGCGTCTACATACATACCGATGTATGCGAATCTGTCTGCAAGGTTGCATGAATAAGCCTTATCGTTTATAACTACTGATTTAGACTGTGCCTTTGTGCCTGTCAATGATGCAAATTCTGTTGCTATCATTCTGCCCGAAATAAATTCAAGACCGAAGTACTTGCCACCAAGTGTTTCACCGGGGACAACTCCGTAGCTTGCTTTTTCAGAGCCGCCTGAAATCAACTGAATGCAATCTGTTGCCAATGCGTTATAAACCATTGTATAAGCATCGTTCTTTGAGAACAAACCGTCTGTTATAACTATGTTCTCTGTAAGGTCGCTTCTGTCGATGAACTGCGTCCAGCTTGGAATATATGACTTAACAAATCTATAACCAAGAATGCCTGCTGCAGCGTTAAGTGCAAATTCAAGGTCTGCAGGAGCGTCCGGCTCGAACTTCTCGCCGCCATCTATAATAGATACACCGTAGCCGTAGCAGATACTGCTGAAGTACGGGTGACCCTCATATACATCATCAAAAGGATTTACAAGCTTTGTTTCCGTAACCTGTGTTTTCAAAAGAATCTGAACAAGCATATCAAGATACTCAGCACGAGTTATCGACTGTGTATCAAATTCCTGTCCGGGTGCCTGCTCTTGTATGATTCCCAAATCAGTAAGCAGCTTTATCGCCATATCATTGTTCGGAGTTACAGCAGATTTTTCATCTGCTGCGTATCCGATTGTTACCATTGATAATAATAGCGAAAGTGTTATTAGTATTGAAGATATTTTTTTCAACATTTACTTCTTTCTCCTTTCGTTATATCAAATCGGTAGCACCAAAGAACTCATATAGAATCTTAGCTGCTTCCGCTCTTGTTAGTGTGCCTTGCGGTCTGAACATACCGCCGTCACCATTGATTATGCCTGCCTTTGAAAGTGCGGCAACGGCATCCTTTGCGTAATCTGATACTGAAGTTGAATCGTCAAATTCAGTTTCCTCGCCATCCTTAAGGTCAAGCTTCTTTGCCTTAGCTGCACGCTGAATCATAACTGCAGCCTGCTCACGAGTGATGTTTGTGCCAACACCGAACTCTGTATCTGTTACACCGTTTGTTATGCCTGCTCTTATAGCAGCACCAACAGCATTTCTGTACCATGCATCTTCAGGAACATCTGTGAAGTTAACCTCTGATTCTGCACCTGTCAGGCGAAGTCCCAAGGTTAACATCTTTATGAACTGCTCTCTTGTTACGCTGTCGTTAGGAGCGAATGTTTCATCATCATATCCGCTTATAATGTCAGCACCTTTAAGAGCGTTAACAGCCTTTGCTGCCCAGTGGTCTTGCGGAAGGTCATTAAAGCCTTTTGTTACAACACCTGTTCCTTCATTTTCGCTCGGCTTTACGGGGCCGGGTACATTCGGGAGAGTTATTGTTGAAGTAGAGCCGCCTGATGATGGTCTGCCACTATTAGCGGGTCCCTCAACAGATTCTACAACGGGATGTGTTACTGCATATGCAAATGCACTTCTAACACCTGCAATATCCGAAACACCTGAATTCAGCTTTGTTCTGAACGCCTTTAATATACCGTTCTTGTTAGCTGAATTCGTATATGCTGTAAGGTCATCAGCATTAAATCCATAAATATTATTCTCGTTTTCTATAAACGGCTTATACTGGTCATAAACCAAAACATTTGCTGTTTTTGTTTGGAATACCTTGAATGCAATTTGGTCTGCAAAATCAGCAGGAACAACGCTACCCACAAAACCTGCTATAATAGCGTCTTTTTCAGCCTGTGTTAAGCCGCCAAACTCTGCGAACAACGGTGTGTTGAACTCGTGACCTTCTGTTGCCAAAGCATCTGCTAAATAAGCTTCAACACATGCTGCGTTGCCATTTAAGAACAAATCGTTACGCAAATCGTGAGCTTCGATTACTGCGTTAAAGGCATCATTTGTTGCAAATGAAGCGTAATTATCCAAATACTCACTTGCAAGAGCGTTTTTCAATTCAGCTGTTAAGTTCTTGTATGCCAAATGGTCAATGTTCATTGCCGTATTATATGCATCAAGCAACTCAACTACTGCTGCAAGCTTTCCTTCCTCTGACATTGCACTTGATGTGATGTCATTATACTCGTCACAATAGTAGCTGATGTGGTCTATTGTCTTTGCAACATAACCGTCAGCTGCTGTGTATAGCACGATTGTGTATTCATTTGTCGGTGCTTTGATAAGCATCGGAATTGAATACTCACCTGTGCTACTGTTGAATGTTGCACCATTGAACAGAATTGAATCTGTCAATAAATCGCCGCCCTCAACATACCTGTCGCTTGGGATTACAGAGTACAATATATTGTTATCTCTTGCATCCCCATAATTTACCACTGTGCCACTAATTACTACATTGCCATGGTCTGTTACAAAATCAGCAGCACTTGCTGTTGCCGAGATTGCCAGTGCAGCACATAATACCGGTAATACCATCTTAAATTTCATAAGGTTTTATTTCTCCTTTCGTTATTAGCCTTTAACAGCACCTGCGGTCATACCGTCAATGAAGAATCTGTTAAAGAAAATGTATGCTATCAATACAGGAAGTATTGTAACTACCGCACCTGCCATAACAAGGTTCCAGTTTGCAGCACCCTCGCCTGAATTCATAATAGCCATCAAGCCAACTATCAAGGTGTGCTGGTCAGGTCTTGTTATAGTAAACATTGTCGGCATCAAGTACTCGTTCCATGAACCGTTAAATGCAAGCAAGCCGACTGTTGCAAGCATTGGTGCCAATAGCGGCAGGATTATGCGGAAGAATATTCCGAAATAACCACAACCGTCTATCATTGCCGATTCATCAAGCTCCTTTGGAAGCTGAGCCATGAATGAACGGATTAACCATACATTCATCATACCCATACCAAAGCATTTCATAAATATCAAGCCGTTAATTGATGTTGCAAGTCCCAGCTTACCCAATACCTCAAACTGCGGGTGAATTGTGATACCGCCGAGTACGACAAACATCAATGCTGTGAAAAATCCGAAGATTACATGTTTTCCCCAGAACTCATATCTCTCAAATGCGTACGACTGCAACGCACCTGTAACAAGCGTTATTGTAACACATAATACAGTATAGTATATACTGTTCAAAATCATCGGTACAATATCAATAACCTCTGCTTCAAAAAGCTGTCTGAAGTTATCAAATGTAGGATTCATTGGTAACAGCTTATCAGCATGTTTAAATATTTCCATATTTGTTTTAAAAGAACAGCTGAATACATAGATTATCGGAACCAACGTCACGAACGCTATCAACGCAAGGAAGAGGTATGTAAAAATATCTGTAAGATTCTTTCTGAATTTCATTACGCAACCCCCTCCTTAATATATACTTCTCATTTTGTTCGACAGCTTCTGGTAAGTCAATGCTATAGCCATCATGATGACAGATGTAATCATCGAAATAGCTGAACCATAACCAAGGTTAACACCCTGCTCCGAGAAGCCCGGCATATACAATTTTGCAAGATAAGCCATAATCGTAAATGTCTGTCCGCCCGGTGCACCGCCTGTCGTTACCAATATGTATTCGTTTGTCTGCAATGTACCCTTTATAGCAAACAACAAGATTGTTGACATTACCGGTGCAATCATCGGTAGTGTAATCTTAAAGAACTGCTGAACTGCATTTGCACCGTCAATTGCTGACGCTTCATACAAATCCTCTGGGACATTCGCAAACGCCGAAACAAAGTACAGCGTATTTATACCGAATGATGTCCATGTTGAACCTATTGTTGACAACACAATCATTGCGGTCGTTCCGTTTTCAAACCAGTTTTTCGGAGCGTCTATCAAGCCAATCTTCATCAAAAATGCATTGAAGAAACCGAAGTACTCAAACATATTCGAGATGATGATACCTACAACCGCTACAGAAATCAGTGACGGCATAAAATAGATAGCTCTGAATAAACCCTTGCACTTGATTTCGCGTCTTAGGAAATTGGCAAGCAACAACGCCAGCGGAATTTCTACAGGTAGTTTGTATATTGCAAACTTGAATGTTGAAATCCATACTCGCCAATATGTTTTATCATGCATTGCTGTTATAAAGTTTTCCCAACCGACAAACCTTGTGTTTGACGGAACTTTATCATAGTAATAAAATCCCTTCTGCATTGTCCAAATCATCGGATAAAGTGTAAAAGCGAAAAATCCGATAACCGGTAAAATCATAATACACCATGACCAAATGTTATCCATTCTTTTGCGGCTTCTTGCCGACTTAACTTTTGGCACTGACTTTTTCTCTTCTAATTTCATTGTCTACTCTACCCCGTTTATCAGTCTCTCATAGCCGGTTCCCAATTCGGGTCAACTGCAGGTGCCTCATAATCAGGATGTGCTGCCTTGTATTTTGCTATTCCGTCATTTGCTGCCTTTTCTGCTGCTGCTACTATTTCTTCAACTGTTGCCGAACCATCTGTCCATACCTTGTTGATGAATTCATCTGAAAGGCTCGGTGTACCTGTTGTATCTGTATATACGCCAATCGGAGGCTGCTCTGTGTATTGGATTATGTTCTTGAACTCTTCCCATCCCTTTAAGCCTTCTTCAGGTTCTACGCCGTCAACTATTTCCATCTTCCAGGGTAGGCATGAACCAAGCTCGTATGCTCTCTTT
>JAXJPK010000057.1:0-6686 GCA_036311705.1 Clostridia bacterium | reverse complement strand
TCGTCCTTGTGGATTTTCCATGCATAACCCTGTCTGCCTTCAATATCCTGGTTTATATCTATAAGCTCTTTATTCATTAGAATGTTTTTCGTTGCTTCATTCATATCCCTGATATCACAGCTTATCATAAGCGGAGAAGACATAAGTGACCACAGTGCAAAATTAGTTTGGTACTCATCATAGGTACAGCCGTTCATTCCTATAAAACCTTTTCCGTTCAGACCAACTATAAGCATATCCAAATCGTTATAGCTGAATGGTGCATTATGCGTTGAATACTCAAACTGACTCATTGCAATATCGCGCATAGACACCCAGTTATCTTGAATATCGGCTGTTGAACGCCACATATTTGTGCCCGAATTACGCGCCCAGTCATGAGTTCCGTATTCACCCCAGCTGCATGCCGAAAATAGAATTTCCCTGCCACAGTTTCTGAGCGCCATTGCCATGCGTCTGTAAAGAAGGTGATCCTCCATACCGTCCGGCTTTTGGCAGTTGTCATATTTAAGAAAATCCACGCCCCATTTTGCAAAAGTTTCGGCGTCTGTGAATTCATGCTGGAAGCTTCCCGGACGCGAGCCACATGTAAGCGTACCGGCGCAGGAATAAAGTCCGAATTTCAAGCCCTTTGAATGAACATATTCTATAAGGCTCTCTATACCGCTTGGGAATTTCTGCGGGTCTGCATACATCCTGCCCTCGCTGTCGCGTTCGGGTGCCATCCAAAAATCGTCCAGCACAAGATATTCATATCCCAAATCACGCAATCCCGAAGACACCATTTTGTCCGCTATTTCCTTGATTAGATCTTCATTGATGTTAATTCCAAAACAGTTCCATGTGTTAAATCCCATAGGTGGTCTTTGTGCTATCATTTTTTTCTCCTTTTTCTTTTATTATCTTAATTTAAACAGTGCAAAACTACAAACATATAGAGTCTATGCGTTTTTACGAATGTGTCAAATCCGTTTTATCATTATAAATTAGTTAAAATGAATAGAAAAAACCACTCAAATTTGGATAATGTAGTTACAATAACAATCTCAAAGTAGAGTGGTTTTTCGGGGTTTGTAATTCTAATTGTAATTTTATCTCTTACTAAACTGCGGTGCACGACGAGCTGCCTTCAAGCCGTACTTCTTTCTCTCCTTCATTCTTGAGTCTCTTGTCAAGAAGCCTGCAGCCTTAAGATCTGCACGATAAGCCTCTGCATCAACCTCAAGCAAAGCTCTTGAGATACCGTGACGGATAGCACCGGCCTGACCTGTGAAGCCGCCGCCTTCAACCTTAACGATAACATCAAACTTATCAAGAGTCTTTGTAAGAACTAACGGCTGACGAACGATAAGCTTTAGTGTTTCAAGACCAAAGTACTCGTCAATAGTTCTTCCGTTTATTGTAATCTTGCCGTTGCCGGGCACTAAGCGAACTCTTGCAACGGATGATTTTCTTCTACCTGTACCATAATACTGTACGCTTGCCATTATTAAAATCCTCCTTATTTGATTTCGCCTGTCCAAGCAACCGGATTCTGAGCCTCATGGTTGTGAACATCGTTTGCATATACTTTCAATCTTGTGATAGCCTTTCTTCCGATTGTGTTGTTCGGAAGCATACCGTTTACTGCGTACCACATAGCTTTTTCGGGGTTTTCAGCCATAAGCTTGTCATAGTGGATTTCCTTAATTCCACCTACCCAACCTGTGTGGTAGTAACGAACTTTTTGATTAATCTTATTTCCTGTAAGAACAGCATCCTTAGCGTTGATAACAATTACGAAATCGCCGCAATCTACATTCGGTGTGAATGTGGGAAGGTGCTTACCTCTTAATATGCTTGCAGCTGCAGCAGCTACACGACCAAGCGGCTTGCCCGCAGCGTCGATAACATACCATTTTCTGTCGACATCAGCCGGCTTCTGCAAAAAGGTTTTGTTTGCACTCATTGTATTTTCCTCCATAAATTTTTAGTCTTTTTTAACCTACGGGCTCTATTTTACTATGTTTTGGGCGGTTTGTCAAGCCTTTTTATAAAAAAATTTATTATTTTCGATTATATCTTCAAATATCGGCTATTTTCTTTGAATATCTATCTTTTTCTCGTTTATTATTTCAAAAAACTTTACTTCAAACGAGCCTGCTCCTGGCGTCTTTTACGCCGTACACGATTGATATGCCTTTCAAAATCCCCGTTATTTATGAACTCTGCAAGCACATACTGCTCAAACGCAGGAACTGTACATGAATAGAACCCTACCCTATCGCAAAACAGCCCCACAAGCTCCACGGGTAAGACCATATACCCGATTCTTACAGACGGTGCAATCGTTTTTGAGAATGTATTTACATATATAACAGTGCGTGTGGGCTCAAGCGAAAATACGGTATCCTCGTGCTTTCTTGAAATAGTGAACTCCGAGTCGAAATCATCCTCGATTATGATGCCGCTTCGGGCTTTTGCCCACCTTATATATTCATTACGCTTTGATGCACTCGCCGTTATGCCGCTCGGAAAGCTCCCAAACGGCGTAATATGCAATACTGTCGCTTTTGTACTGTTTAACTCGCTCGACATAATTCCGTCCGCACCCAAATCAAGCCGCTCACATTCCACCGCATTTGCACTATATACAGAGTAAATCTTTTCATAAGACGGATTTTCTATCCCGTACACTCTATCCCTGCCCAAAAGCTGAATAATCAATCCGTACAGATACTCCGCACCCGAACCGATTATAATCTGCTCGGGCTTTACGCTTATTCCCTTTCCCCTTTCAAGATAACTGCAAATGGCTTGTTGCAGCTCGGGTGCACCTGAATTGGGTGTTTTTATTAATATCCGTTCACCGTATTTTGAAATGACATTTCGCATAGTCTTGGCGAACACCGAAAACGGAAATTCCTCGCTTGAATGATATTCCAAGGGTTGGGTAATACACGGCTTTTCAAAATCCTCCGAAACAGGCGTGAAATCCTTTTCACGATACACAACAAAGTATCCGCTCCGTTCTCTTGCCTCAATATATCCCTCATCACACAGAATTGCATATGCGTGCTCAACGGTTATCACGCTCGTCTGTGTTTCGGATGCAAGAACACGCTTTGACGGCAGCTTATCACCGTACTTGTACGCCAAATTCGTTATGTCATTGCGAAGTTGGATATATATTTGCATATATGCACTTTGTTTTGAGTTTACATCTATCACATACTTCATCTGGTTATATAAAAAACTCCTTAATTGGTAATTGTTATATCATCAGATTTATTATACTATATGTTTAAATTTTTGTAAAGGGGTTTTTATTATGAAAAACGAAAGATTTGAATTAAACAAGAATCTTGCACAGATGCTTAAAGGCGGAGTTATAATGGATGTTACAACTCCCGAACAGGCACGAATTGCAGAGGAGGCAGGTGCGTGTGCAGTTATGGCACTTGAGCGTATTCCTGCAGATATAAGAGCCGCTGGCGGTGTTTCAAGAATGAGCGACCCGAAAATGATAAAGGGTATTCAGGAGGCAGTCAGCATCCCGGTTATGGCAAAGTGCAGAATCGGACATTTCGCAGAGGCACAGATACTTCAGGCAATCGAAATTGACTATATAGACGAAAGTGAAGTTCTATCTCCTGCTGACGACAAGTATCACATTGACAAAACAGCCTTTTCAGTACCCTTCGTGTGCGGTGCAAAGGATTTAGGCGAGGCACTACGCAGAATTAACGAGGGTGCGGCAATGATTAGAACAAAGGGCGAGCCAGGAACAGGCGATGTTGTTCAGGCTGTAAGACATATGCGTATGATGCAGTCGGAAATCCGCAGACTTGGCTCAATGAGCGAGGATGAGCTTTTTGATGCCGCAAAGGAATTGCAGGTTCCCTACGATTTGGTGCTGTATGTACACGAAAATAAGAAGCTTCCCGTTGTAAACTTCGCCGCAGGCGGCGTTGCCACTCCTGCTGATGCAGCATTGATGATGCAGCTTGGTGCAGAGGGTGTGTTTGTCGGCTCGGGTATATTCAAGTCGGGCAATCCTGCAAAGCGTGCCGCTGCTATAGTTAAGGCAGTTTCAAACTTCAATGATGCGGAAATGCTTGCATCATTATCAGAGGATTTGGGCGAAGCTATGGTCGGAATCAACGAGCAGGAAATCGAGCTTCTAATGGCTGAAAGGGGCAAATAATTTGAAAATCGGAGTTTTGGCTGTGCAGGGAGCTTTTATTGAGCATGAAAAAATGCTTGAATCGCTCGGAACGGAATGTTTTGAAATCCGCCAGAAATCGGATTTGTCAAAGCACTTTGACGGGCTTATTCTGCCCGGCGGAGAAAGCACCGTTCAGGGTAGCTTATTAAAAGAGCTTGATATGCATGATACCATAAAGGCAATGATTACGGATGGTTTACCCGTTTTCGGCACTTGTGCAGGCTTGATACTGCTTGCAAACAGCATTGATAACGATTCCCGCAAGCATTTGGGATGTATGGATATTACGGCTGTCCGTAATGCGTACGGCCGCCAATTAGGTAGTTTTTATACCCAATCCTCTTTTGGAGATATGACGGATGTACCAATGACATTCATTCGTGCTCCGTATATCAAATCAGTTGGAAACGGCGTTGAAATACTGTCCGAACACAATGGGAAAATTACTGCGGCAAGACAAGGCAATATGCTCGTCACCGCATTTCATCCCGAACTAAACAGCGACACAAGGGTGCATAAGTATTTTATTAATATGATATAAAAATAATGGGGGTGTTGCGTTAGCAACAGCCCCATTATTTTACATATACCTTTTTATTGCTCTTTCGCAGCATTTTCTTATGGCGTCATCGGTATAATGCCCCATCTCATCGGCAATCTGCCGCCAAGGTTTTGCGTTTATGTAGCGTTCCGTTAAGCAATACCCTGCATAATCATCATCAATCGAATTTATATTCTCTTTCGCTAATTCCAAAAGCTCCGTAAGCTCGGCGTATTCCTCCTCATCAAGCTCACCACTAACCTTATACTTTCTGTTTAATTCATATAGTCTTTTTAACACATCTTTCATATTAATCTCTCCCCTTTTTATCTTTTTCTGCAATTTCTCCACCCGTCCCAAAACTCTTTTTCGGTCTTGAAAAACGGGCAATTTCCGCATAGGTCATCTTTCTTATCCGGATTTTCCGCATTATAGAAATCCTTCAGCACCATGCAGGAAATCCTGCTCTTTTTCACCGAACAGAAATGGCAGTCTGTTCGTACTGCTTGTAAATTCTTATTTGTTTTCTCCATCGTTAAACCCTCCGTATATTAAAAAACATAAATATAATTTTCACGCATCTCGCTTAGTATTCTTTCATCGGCACTTGCCGCACAATTCATACAATACACAGCATCATCAAACATATAATATGAATCGCCGGTTTTGATTATCCCTCCGCATGAATCGCAAACGAGCCTGCTTTTGAAGCTTTTTTCACCGTAATTTCCCGTTCGCTGTCTGTCAACAAAATGGGAAAAGTCACGGTCCGAAACCGAATAAATCATAATAACACTTCCTTTGACATATAATATCAGCCGCATTGGACATTCTTTCCTCTGCAAGCACATAATACCACACAACTGTACGGCTGTCAAGGACATTTATGGTACTATAATAGCACTTTTGTGTATTTTTTTGTTGACATTTGTCGAAATTTCTGTTAAAATATAGATGACCAAGCAAAAAAAGGGGGATTTAGAGTATGTATTGGTTGGAAAAACTAAAGAAATTCAAATCAGAATCGGGAATGACATATAAAGAAATAGCACAAGAAACAAATATTCCTTTAACAACAGTCGAAAAACTATTTTCAGGGCGAACTCGTGACCCAAAGCTTACAATGATTACCGACATCGTGCATGCCCTGAACCACACAACCGGTGAGCTTGTTGTTGCGGAATCCGCACACAATAACGACCTAATATTAACGGACGCAGAAAAAGATACGCTTTTTGCTATGCGAAATCTTGACAAACTCGGTAATAAGCGTGTTAAAGACACGATAAACAGTGAGCTTTCACGAATAATAGCCGAAAGAAACGCAATAAAACATACATATAATAAAATATATTTTGACTTCCCCGTATCCGCAGGCACGGGCGAATTCTTGGATAATCGGACTGCGGTCATTGCAAATCTGTCCGATGAGCCGCCGAGGGGTACGGACTATATCCTACGCATTTCGGGCGACAGTATGAGCCCCCGTTTTGAAAACGGCGACTATGTGTATGTTAGAAACTCCAATCAAATCGAATACGGCGAAATAGGTATATTTGCCGCCGAGGGCAGTGTTTATATGAAGGTATATTCACCTGAGGGATTAAAATCACTCAACCCGAAATACAAAACAATAAAATTTTATGATGATGTCAGATGTCTTGGCAAAGTCCTCGGTACGGTGACGGGTAATATAGAAATAACAAAATAAAAAAAGGGGGGCTGTAAAAAAAACAGTGCCGATTGTTTGACAGCAATTTATATATTGCAACATAAATAAATTAAAAAAACATTGTTAAAACAAATATTTTTGAGTGGGCTGTTGCATTTAGCACAAATCGTTCAAAGGCTTACAATGCCATACAATCAATGTTTGATAAATACTAATTGAATAAAATTGATGTTGAAATCCGCATTGTTTGCGGATTTCCTGTATTT
>JAXJPK010000056.1:0-12244 GCA_036311705.1 Clostridia bacterium | reverse complement strand
AATGCGGTAAATGAAGTGTTCTGCCCGACACCCGACAGAAAGGTTATAATAAACTTGCCGTCAACTATCGAGGTTGCAACGGCGAATATCTATGCAGACCAGATAGAATATATGTGCAAGAATTTGAATAACAGGGAAAATTTGATTATATCTGTTCATGCACACAACGATAGAGGAACGGGTGTTGCATCATCTGAACTTGCAATTTTGGCAGGTGCGGACAGAGTAGAGGGAACACTGTTCGGAAACGGTGAGAGAACAGGTAACGCAGACATAGTAACTATTGCACTTAATATGTTTGCCCAGGGCGTAGACCCCGAGCTTGATTTGAGCAACATTGACGAGGCTATTGCGGTATTTGAGAAGTTTAACAAGATGCCTATTCATTCTCGTCATCCGTATGCGGGAGATATGGCATATGTGGCATTCTCGGGAAGTCATCAGGACGCAATTAAGAAAAGCTTTGATATGTTTGACGAGCATCCCGAAAATAAATGGGCTAACCCGTATTTGACGATTGACCCAGCGGATATTGGCAGAAAATATGAACCGATTATGATAAACAGCCAGTCGGGTAAGGGCGGCGTAAGCTATGTTATGGAAAAGAAGTATGGCTATACATTGCCTAAGGATATGTTGACAGAGTTTGCAACGATTGTAAACGATATTTCGGATGCAAAGCATACGGTTCTTGACAACGAGGAAATTCATCAGGCGTTCAAGGATGAATATATCAATTTGAAAAAGCCGTTGGTACTTCGTTCGTACACCGCTCAAAATGATGATATGACAACTGTTATCAGTGCAGAAGTTGAGTATAACGGCAAGACATCTCTTGTTTCGGGAACAGGTAACGGACCGCTTGATGCGTTGTGCGTTGCGTTGCGAAAGCTGCTTGGCAAGGACTTTGAGATTTGTGCATACACCGAGCACGCACTTGAAAGAAAGTCATCATCAAAGGCGGCTACATATATTGCAATCAAAGATAATGACGATAATGAGAGTGTGTTCTGGGGTGTAGGTGTTCACGAGAATATCAGCACAGCTTCAGTTTATGCGTTGATAAGTGCAGTAAACAGAGAATTAAGTAAGTAAAAAAATACTTGAAAAGCGTAAGCTTTTCAAGTATTTTTTTACTTATCCAATAACGACTTTGCTTTTAATATGGCTATTGCAGTTTTGCAATCATAGATTTTGTTATCCATTACCATATCATACAAATCATCAAGCGGATATTTCTCAACATTCAAGAACTCGCCGTCATCAAGATGCTGACCTTTAAATTCAAGGTCGGTTGCAAGATATATAGTGAGTTTTTCACTGCAATATCCCGGAGTAGCGTAATATTCGCCAAGGGGGATCAATGATTTTGCAAGATAGCCCGTTTCCTCTTGAAGTTCACGAATTGCTGCCGCATACGGGTCTTCGCCCTCCTCGAGCTTACCTGCTGGAATTTCAAGCATTTGAGAGCCTGCTGCAATGCGGTATTGGGTTACCATAAACACATTTCTGTCTTTGTCCACAGCGATAACACCGACTCCGCCATTGTGCATAACAACCTCTCGTTTTGAAATTCTGCCATCGGGGAGTTCTACTGTGTGGTATTTTACATCAATTACTTTGCCTTTAAAAATATCATCTGTAGACATTATTTTCTCGTAAAAATCCATAACGCACCTCACAGATTAATTGTAATGCTGTTTCCGCTCATTTCATACGCTCTGCATTTAACGCCTGTCATATCAAACATTTTCTTTGCCGCCAAGTCGGAATCTGTACCCGAATACTTATCTGAAAGATAAATAATTTCTTTTATTCCGCTTTGGATAATGGCTTTTGCACATTCGTTGCACGGGAAAAGTGTGGTATATATCTTTGCACCCTTTAGCGATGGGGCAGGTGAATTTAATATTGCATTAAATTCAGCGTGGCACACAAACATATACTTTGTGTCGAGCGGTGCACCCTCACGCTTCCAGGGCATAACCTCGTCACTGCAGCCTATAGGCATACCGTTATAGCCCAGGGAAAGAATTTTATTTTCGTCATTGACTATACACGCACCAACTTGAGTGTTTTCGTCTTTGGAACGCATAGCACTTAAAAGTGCTATGCCCATAAAGTATTCGTCCCATGAAATATAATCTTTTCTCATTTCACACCTATATCATTTCTGTGGAATTCGTCTTTCCAACTGATTTTTTCAACAGCACTGTATGCTCGCTTGATAGCACTGTCCAAATCCTTGTCTGTTGCCGTAACACCCAAAACTCTGCCGCCGTTGTTCGTAAAACCGTTTTCTGTAAGCTTTGTTCCTGCATGGAATACTGTTACAGCCTCGTCTGATTCAGCATTGTCAATACCTGAAATCAAATATCCTTTTTCATACGAAACAGGGTATCCGCCTGATGCCATAACAACGCACACTGCCGCATTATCATCCCATTCTATTTCTATATCCGAAAGCTTTTCGTCAACGATAGCCTCCATTATTGTTACAAGGTCAGTTTTAAGACGGGGGAGAACGACCTGTGTTTCGGGATCACCGAAACGGCAGTTGTATTCTATAACTTTAACGCCGTCGGGAGTCATCATCAATCCGAAGTAAAGTACGCCTTTAAATGGTCTGCCCTCAGCGTTCATTGCGTTGATTGTCGGAATAAATATGTTTTCCATACATTCTTTTGCTTTCGCCTCATCATATAGACGAGATGGGGAGAATGTTCCCATACCGCCTGTATTAGGACCTTTATCGTTATCATATGCACGCTTATGGTCTTGAGCCGAAACCATTGGTTTAACAGTCTTTCCGTCGGTAAATGCAAGGACCGAAACCTCCGGGCCTGTCAAAAATTCCTCAATGACAACTCTGTTTCCGCTGTCACCAAATTTCTTGTTGTCCATAATCTCGTGGATACCGTCAACAGCTTCGTCCTCGTTTTGTGCAATTATTACACCCTTGCCAAGTGCAAGCCCCTCTGCTTTAATAACCGCAGGGTATGAGTTTTGCGACTTCAAATATTCGATAGCTGAAGCTGAATCCGTAAACACTTCATAGCCTGCTGTGGGAATGTTGTACTTTTTCATAAGGTCTTTTGAAAAGACTTTACTGCCCTCGATTATTGCCGCATTCTTTCTCGGACCGAAAGCTTTTATGCCTGCTCTTTCCATTGCATCAACCATGCCGAGAACAAGCGGGTCATCAGGTGCAACGATAACAAGGTCGATTGCATTTTCTTTTGCAAAAGCAACCATAGAATCAATATCTGTTGCTGCTATATCCACACACTCTGCAAGCTTTGAGATACCTCCGTTACCGGGTGCACAGTATATTTTTGAAACTTTGTCGGATTGAGCGATTTTCCATACTATTGTATGTTCACGACCGCCGCTGCCTACTACAAGAATTTTCATATCCGATTACTCCTTTCGTTTTCAATTAGTGATGGAATAAGCGGATTTTTGTAAAGCTCATTGCCATATCGTACTTATTGCAGGTTTCAATAACATTATCGTCACGCACCGAGCCGCCGGGCTGTGCGATATACTTAACCCCCGACTTGTATGCTCTTTCGATGTTATCACCGAACGGGAAGAACGCATCCGAGCCCAGAGCAACATTTGAATTCTTTTTAAGCCATTCCTGCTGTTCCTCTTTTGTGAATACAGGCGGTTTAACCTTAAAGAATTTCTGCCAAACGCCCTCTTTTAATACATCATCATGTTCATCTGAAATATAAACATCTATAGTGTTATCTCTGTCAGCACGGCGAATTCCGTCAACAAATTGGAGATTAAGCACCTGAGGAGCTTGCCTTAACCACCAGATATCAGCCTTGTTTCCTGCAAGACGGGTACAGTGTATTCTTGACTGCTGACCTGCACCGATTCCTATTGCCTGACCGTCCTTAACATAGCATACGCTGTTGGATTGTGTGTATTTCAGAGTGATAAGCGCTATAAGCAAGTCACGCTTTGCATCATCAGGCATTTCCTTGTTATCCGTAACGATGTTATTTAGCAAATCTGTGTTAATGGGAAGCTCGTTTCTGCCTTGCTCAAAGGTTATTCCGAAAACCTCCTTGCACTCAATGGGTGCAGGTCTGTATTCGGGGTCTATTTTAAGGATACAGTAGTTACCGTTCTTTTTCTGATTTAAAATTTCAAGAGCCTCGTCTGAATATGACGGAGCAATGATACCGTCAGAAACCTCTTTCTTGATTAAAAGTGCTGTCGCTTTGTCACATTCATCTGAAAGTGCTATAAAATCACCAAATGACGACATTCTGTCAGCACCTCTTGCTCTTGCGTAAGCATTAGCCATAGGTGTAAGCTCAACATCATCCACAAAATAGATTTTTTTGAGTGTGTCTGTCAAGGGAAGCCCTACTGCCGCACCTGCGGGTGAAACATGCTTAAAAGATGTTGCTGCGGGAAGGTTTGTTGCTTTTTTAAGCTCCGAAACAAGCTGCCAACCGTTCAGGGCGTCTAAAAGATTTATGTACCCGGGCTTTCCGCTCAATACTTCAAACGGGAGCTCGCCGTCTTTTGCAAACACTCTTGAGGGCGTCTGGTTAGGGTTGCAACCGTATTTTAACTGCATTTCTTTCATTGTATCATTAATTCCTTTCCGATGAGATTATTTATTCTTGTTTATAATTCGTGTTTGAGTTTCGTTTGTTTCAAGATTGATGTATCTAACAAAAAGTGAAACCTTGTTATCCTCGTTTAGTGATTCCCAAAGACCGTTTGTAAATTCCTCGATACAGTTAGGGATTGTAACCTTTTTCGGTTCACCCGAGAATGAGGGTAGGGGATTGCCGTCACCCATATATGTATGAATGAAGTGACCTTCTCCGTTTATGGGATTGCTGTATGAGAATGTGTATCTCCTGCATGACGCAGGGTCACCGTCAGCACTCTTTAGTATTGACATTGAATAGTCGAAAGCATTTTCGCTCTGCTCAATGATACCTGAAATTCTCGGTGTGTAGTTGGGGGCATCATCTTCAAACTCTCTTGTTCGCAGAGATTCTTCGAATGTCTTGCCCTCTCCCATAAGCTCATATACAGTATCTGTCTGGTCGCCGTTTGTCACGATTGTTTTGTTGTCAAGCACTCTTACGGGTGCATATATAATCAGATGCGGGTCTTCAAGCTTTGACGGGTCGAAAGCTTGAGTTCGTATTCCGTTACCGTCCTCGACAAATACACGGTTACGGCTGTTCACGCTTCTGCCCATTATAAAATATGCCGTTACTGCATTTTTGCCATCAGCACTTTTACCGATAACAATACCTCTGCCGGGGTATGAGTTTGATTTTAATTCATCATAAATGTTAATTGCGTTCATTTTAAAATCCTTTCTTTTTGGGTTATGAAAGTGATGCACAGACCATCTCGACAGCTTCCGGGAGAATAATCCATTCTGCCTGCTCCATAACTCGTTTTTGCAAAACTTCGGGGGTGTCGCCGTCCTCTACATAAACGGCTTTTTGCAAAAGAATCTTTCCGCCGTCTGTGATTTCGTTTACGAGATGTGCCGTAGCACCTGTTACTTTAACACCATATTTAAGGGCTTCCTCGTGAACCTTAAGCCCGTAATATCCATCACCGCAAAATGACGGGATAAGAGATGGGTGAATATTAATAATTCTGTCGGCATATGTATCTAAAAGCTCGCCGCCAAGAATTGAAAGATAGCCTGCAAGGACTATAACATCTACCTGCATCTCTTTCATATATTCACAAATCCTGCGGTTAAGCTCGTTTATATCTCCGCCACAGTCTGCATTCTTGCGTATAACCTTGGTGGGGATACCTGAATTTTTTGCACGGACAAGCCCGTACGCATTTGCACTGTTTGATAAAACGCAGACAATTTTTCCGCTTTTTATAACACTTCCTTGCTTGTCAATAAGTGCCTGCAGATTAGTTCCGCCGCCGGAAATCAGAACTCCGATTCTTTTCATATTATCTCGACACCCTTTTCTCCTTCTGCAAGCTCGCCGATTACAGTTGCCTTTTCGCCGGCCTCTGTCAGACACTTAACAGCTGCATCAGCTTTGTCGGCATCAACTGCAACAATCATACCAATGCCCATATTAAATGTGTTATACATATCGTCCTCGGGAATATTGCCCTTTTCCTGCATTATATCAAATATCGGGAGCACTTCCCATGAACCCTTACGGACAACCGCCTTTAAGCCGTCGGGCAACATTCTCGGGATGTTTTCATAGAATCCACCGCCTGTTATATGCGAAACTGTGTTGATACCAACCTCGTCAATAAGCTTTAACAAAGGTTTAACATAAATTCGTGTCGGTGTAAGCAATGCTTCGCCGATAGTTTTGCCAAGCTTTTCTGAATATTCCGAAAGGTTAGCCTTTGCATTGTCACCGTTCAGGTCAAAAAGAGTTCTAACGAGAGAATATCCGTTTGAATGAACACCGCTCGAGGCTATACCGATAAGCTTGTCACCTGCTTTTGCACGATTACCGTCTGTGATATTGTCCTTTTCAACTACACCTACGCTGAAGCCTGCAAGGTCATACTCGTCCTCGGGATAGAAACCCGGCATTTCAGCCGTTTCGCCGCCGACCAATGCACAGCCTGCCTTGACGCAGCCGTCTGCAACGCCCTTTACAATCTCTGCAATTTTTTCGGGATAGTTTTTGCCTACTGCAAGATAGTCGAGGAAAAACAATGGTTTTGCACCTGAACATGCCACATCGTTTACGCACATTGCAACACAGTCCTGACCGATTGTGTCGTGTTTATCCATTAGAAATGCAATGCGAAGCTTTGTTCCGACGCCGTCTGTTCCCGAAACAAGTACGGGGTTTTTGTAACCCTTGGGAATTTCAAACAGACCGCCGAAACCGCCGATTCCGCCGAGAACACCCTCGATTGCTGTTCTCTTTACATCATTTTTGATAAGTCTAACCGATTCATAGCCGGCTTCAACATTTACGCCTGCTTTTTTATATGCATCTGTTGCCATAATACCTTCTCCTTTTCTTATGTTAAAGTGCCGCTGCTTTTTCTTTTATCGCAGCATCTTTTGCCATTACCGCATCTGCCATTTTTTTGCGTGCCTCTTTAAGCATCGGTTTTAAATAGTCGTATTTAAGCGAGAGCATTTCCGCCGCTAAAATACCTGCGTTGGTGCCGTTATTTACGCCAACTGTAGCGACGGGAATACCCGGTGGCATCTGAACTGTTGCCAAGAGCGCGTCCATACCTGAAAATGTTGATTCGATAGGTATTCCGATAACGGGAAGTGTAGTATTTGCAGCTACAACTCCGCCTAAATGAGCCGCCATTCCTGCGGCACAGATGATAACATCAATGCCATTGCTTTCTGCCTCTTTGGCATACTCCATAGCCTTTTCGGGAGTGCGGTGAGCTGATATAACATTAACCTCAACTTCAACCTTAAACTCCTTGAGTTTTGTGATACAGCCCTTAACTTTATCGAAATCCGAATCAGATCCCATAATAAGAGCAACTTTTGGATTGTTCATATATAAGTGTCCTTTCTCAATGGTAAAAATCGGTCTTTTTGACCGTAAAAACATATACATATATTATATAACGAAACAATGTTTTTTTCAAGCCTTATTTTATATATTTTACAAGATTTGACATTTTACTGAAAACGAACACTTTTTTTCGCTTAATACTGTAAAAAAGCTTAAATCATTTTAGCAAAAAAGTATATTATGCCGCACAATATTGAGGAAAGTGTGCCAAACAGTATTACAGGTCCTGCGATTGTAAATATTTTTGCACCGACGCCCAGAACATAACCTTCGGTTTTTGCTTCAAGGGCAGGTGCGGCAACGGCGTTTGCAAATCCCGTTACGGGAACAAGTGTTCCTGCACCGCCATGCTTTGCAATTTTAGGGTATATATCAAGCCCCGTGAGGAGAGTGCCTAAAAAAATCATTGTTATTGTTACAAGCGTTGATGCTGTTTCTTTGCCCAAACCAAAATATTTATACAGGTTCAAAAAAGCCTGACCTACGGCACATATAAGTCCGCCTATTAAAAATGCCTTTGTGCAGTTTTTGAGAATTTTCGATTTTGGTGTTTGTTGCTGTACATATTTGATGTAGCTTTCGTTTGAAATATCCATTTTATTTAGCCCCTTTTTCTGTTTATTTTTATATAAAATCCATATATATTATTTGCGAATATGTACAAAATATTAATTTTAACAGAAATTTAAAAAAACAGTTGAGATTTTTATTTGTTTATGATATAATCTATTGTGTATAAATTTATGCACATTCGGGAGAGATGATTATGTTCGGTTATGTTACGGTGGGAGATAATCAGCTTACCGAGGAAGAATATCGGATTTTTCTATCATATTATTGCGGAGTTTGCAAGTCAATAGGTAAATACACATCGCAAGCCGCAAGATTGGGATTGAGTTACGACATAACTTTTCTTGCTTTAGTTTTGTCATCGCTTGAAAGTGACGGCGGTGAGGAATACGAGAGGTGCATAATTCATCCCATTAAAAAAAGACGGTGTATAAAGTCCGACAAGTCAGTAGATTATGCGGCTTCAGCAGGTGTTATTTTGAGTTATTTAAAACTCAAAGATGATTGGGCGGATGATAGAAGTATAAAATCTCTTTTCGGTATTGCGGCATTCTATTGTGGCTGTAAAAAGGCTGATAAAAAACTTTCGGGTGTATATAAAAAGATACAAGAGAAATTATTACTGCTCAGCGGATATGAAAAAAACGGCTGCAGTTCGATTGACGATACGGCAGGTGTGTTTGGTGAAATTCTTGAGATACTCTTTACACCGCCATATATCAAGGACGAAAAACTGCGTCGTAAGCTTGCTTGGTTAGGATATAATCTCGGCAGATGGATATATATTATGGATGCAGTAAGCGATTTGGAAAGTGATATAAAGACAGGAGCTTATAACACATTTAAGGAAATGGGATATTACGATAAAAAATCCTGCGCCGAGGATATGGAGCTTAGCCTAACCCTGACGCTTGAGGGTATTGCGTCAGCATTTGAACTGATTAATTTTAAAAGGAACAGAGATATAATCGGAAAAATTATTTATTTGAGCCTGAAAGAGAAGCAGAGGCAGATTTTATACGGAGAGAAAGGAAAAGAATGAGTCCATACGAAGTTCTCGGAGTGAATGAAAACGCTGATGAGGAAACTGTTAAAAAAGCATATAAGGAATTGGTGAAGAAATATCATCCTGATAAATATGTTAATAATCCGCTTGCAGATTTGGCGGCAGAAAAAATGAAAGAAATCAATAAAGCGTATGACGAAATTATGAAAAAAGGCACAGCCTCAAGTACTGCAACACCGAACGGCGGGGCGTATTATGGCGGCGGTAGTTATACCGGTGCAGCACCGACCTTCAGTACAGTGCGTCAGCTCATAAATATGAATATGACAATGCAGGCACTTATGATGCTTCAAAGCTTGCCCAAAACTGCTGAATGGTATTTTCTTGCCGGGCTTGCAAATGTCAAGTGCGGCAAATATACAGACGGTGTAAGATATATGGAGCAGGCTGTAAAAATGGAGCCGAATAATTCGGAATACAGCGACACTTTAAACAGTATAAAGAACAGAACAAGTTATTATAACAGCGGTGGCGGAGGAATGTACACCACAGGCGGCGGATGCCCGTTGCCGTGCTTGTGCTTGCCGTGTGTATGCGGCGGATGCCCGGGACCTTGCTGTTAATTTGAAAGGAGATTGAAAACAACTTAAATGGACGATGAACAACATATTACATCAATCGGCGGTCAGGCGGTTTTAGAGGGTGTTATGATGCGAGGTCCGCACAAAACGGCGGTCGCAGTCAGAAAGCCCGATAAAGAAATCGAGGTCAAGATTGATGATAACGGAACAAAAAAGAGAAATAAAATATTAAAATTGCCCGTAATAAGAGGTTGTATTAATTTTATAGACAGTCTTGTTGTCGGAATGAAGGCGCTTATGTACAGTGCTGAGTTTGCCGATATTGAGGATGAGGAAGAAACCCAGAGCAAGCTTGATAAATGGCTTGAAGAAAAACTTGGTGACGGATTAAAGGACGCTGTTATATACTTTTCGGTGTTCTTGTCCGTAATTATGAGCGTGGGACTTTTCATACTACTGCCGTCGGTGATTTCGGGGCTTGTTGAAGCGATACCGCAGTTGAAATGGATTACGGGAACAAAGTTCTTTACGAGCGTGTTCGAGGGTATAATGAGAATGATGATATTCCTCGGATATATGGTACTTGTATCACAGATGAAAGAAATCAAGCGTGTGTTTGAATATCACGGAGCAGAGCATAAAACGATAGCTTGCTATGAAGCAGGCGAAGCACTCACCGTAGAAAATGTAAAGAAACACACAAGATTTCATCCCCGCTGCGGAACAAGCTTTTTGCTGTTCGTAATGATTATTAGTATCATAATCTATGCATTTTTGCCAAGATTTGATGAATATACAAAGATAATATCCATTCTGTTAAGAATGGGAACACGCCTTTTGGGTTTACCGATTGTAGCCGGTTTATCATATGAGGTGATAAAATGGGCAGGTCGGAGCAAAAGCAGAGCAGTAGGGATTTTTTCAAAGCCCGGGTTATGGCTTCAACGCCTCACAACCCGTGAGCCTGATGAATCACAGATAGAAGTAGCAATAGCGTCAATGAAACCGTGTATACCGGAAAACAAAGAGGAGGACAAATGGTAGTCGGGAGTTTGCGCAGTGATGTGCGTAGAGAATTAGGAGAAAATGAACATGAGGCGGACTGGATTATAAGCCATGTCACGAAAATGTCACAGGAGGATTTTATTAAAAATCCGAGAGAGATTACAGATGAGGAAGTAGCCGCTGTAAAAGAGATGGTTGCACGCAGAAAAATGGGTGAACCGCTCCAGTATATTCTTGGTGAAACCGAGTTTATGGGCTTGAAGTTTAAGGTGAACGAATTCGTTCTTATCCCAAGACAGGACACAGAAACGCTTGTTGAAACTGTTGTTGAGAGAATTAATGACAGAAAAGACAAGAATGTGAAGGTTTTGGATATAGGAACGGGCAGCGGGTGCGTAGGAATAAGCATAGCCAAGCTTTGCCCCAATGCTGATGTTACACTTCTTGATTATAGTGATGCCATTCTTGAGATTGCAAAAGAGAATGCCGACAATAACGGCGTTTGCGTCAATATTCAAAAGTGCGATATCCTTGAGGAGATTCCTGATGGTAAATATGATGTTATCGTTTCAAATCCACCGTATATAGAAACTGATACTATATTCAGTCTTGACAATATTGTATCAAGCTATGAGCCTGTCGAGGCACTTGACGGCGGCTTTGACGGTTTGATGTTCTATCAGCGTATTGTTGAGGAGCTTGCAGATGAGATAATGAACGAAAACAGCTTTATTGCGTTTGAGATTGGTTATAATCAGGGAGAGGCTGTTTCGGAAATTCTTGATGAGGCAGAGTTCTCGGGAGTAAAGGTAATTCAGGACCCGTGCGAGAATGACAGAGTGGTAGTGGGCAAGTATAAGGCCTCGCTGTTCTCTTTGGGAGTGTGACCTACATAAGATGAACAGAGTTGCAAAAGCGGAAGAATTGTTCAAGTCGGGATATAACTGTTCTCAGGCGGTAATAGGTGCGTTCTGTGACGATTTAGGACTTGATTTCGATACAGCAATGAAAATATCCGAGGGCTTTGGCGGCGGTATGGGAAGAATGCGGCTTACCTGCGGTGCGATTTCGGGTATGGTTATGGTTATCGGAATGATGAAATCGAGCGGAGTAGATGAGGGCGACACGCGTGCAGAAGTATATGCAACCGTGAAAAAGCTATGCAGTGAATTTGCAGAGAAAAACGGCTCTGTAATGTGCGGAGATTTACTTGGATTGAACAAGGAAAGAGCGTATAATCCCAACCCCGATGCAAGAACATCGGAATACTATAAAAAACGCCCTTGTGTTGATTGTGTGAAAGACTGCGTGAGTGGGCTTGAAAAAGAATTTAGAATTTAATAGCGGGAATGTAAAAAAACAGTGCCAATCCTCGGGCAGCAAATTTATATGTTTCAATATAAATAAATTCATAAAAACATTTTTAAAACAATTATTTTTTGAGAAAATCTGCAATTTTGCAGATTTTCTTTTGTTATACTGTTAAATGTTCTGTACTGTTTTTTACACCCCCTATGGGGACTATTCAACTTTTT
>JAXJPK010000055.1:0-6598 GCA_036311705.1 Clostridia bacterium | reverse complement strand
TGCCGGAACCTTTGATGCAGCAATTTCGATAACCTCACCGTTCTGGGATTCTTGCCTGTTCTTGCTGCTCTCTCTCTTACTTCAAATGTACCGAATCCAACAACCTGAACCTTATCGCCTTCTGCAAGTGCCTTTGTTATAGCTTCAATTGCAGCTGAAAGTGCCTTATCAGCATCCTTCTTTGATAGCTCCGCATTCTGAGCAATTGCTGAAACTAATTCGTGCTTGTTCATTATTTTTTCCTCCTGAATATTTTTATATAACGGACTGTGCCGCTATCTAACAATTAGTATTTTAGTACAAAAAAGAGGCTTTGTCAATACTTTATAGCAATATTTTTTAAAAAAAACCATAATTTTGCCGTTTTTACTGTTGTTTTGCACAATTCCACAGCTCATCAAGCTCGGAAATTGTCATTTGGGACATATCTTTTCCGTTTGCAACAGCTAACTGTTCCATTATTTCAAACCGAGAAATGAACTTATTTGATGCGGCTGTCAATGCCGTTTCAGGTTCTGCACCCAAAAATCTGCCAAGGTTAACAACAGAGAACAACAAGTCGCCGTACTCCTCATATATATCCTCTGTCTTGCCCGACTTTTGTGCTTCTTTGAGCTCCTCTGCCTCTTCACACACCTTTTGATATGCACCCTCTGCATCGTCCCAGTCAAAGCCCAATTTGCTCGCCTTTTTTTGAATTTTTTCCGCACGCATAAGTGCAGGCAGGTATTTCGGCACATCCTTTAATACCGCCGTATTGGACGATAGCTTCTTTTCCTTTTTCTTGTTTGCCTCCCAATTTGCCAAGGCCTCATCCGCGTTCCCTGCATTGTCCTCGCCAAAAACATGGGTATGGCGGGTGATGAGCTTCGTACAAATCTCTGTTACGACATCAGAAAAGTCGAACGCATTTCGCTCCTTTGCAATCTGCGAGTGAAAAACAACCTGCAAAAGCACATCCCCAAGCTCGTTTGCAAACGCCTTGTCATCTCCGAAATCAAGCGCGTCAATCGCCTCATATGTTTCCTCTATCAAGCTTTTTTTAATTGACTGATGCGTTTGCACTCTATCCCAAGGGCAGCCGTCGGGCTGTCTTAACCGTTCCATAATCTGTATTAAATCGTCTATTGTATATTTCTCTTTAAGCTCCATTTCGTGTTGTTCCTTTCATATTTTATATAATTATATCAAATTTTATCCGATATTTCAAGACCATTATGATTTTGAGCATAAAACAAAAACAGCATATTAAGCATCATACCCGCCATATACGCAAAATCCTGCCCCAACGCCGCACCGTATATATTAATATTCGGTCGACTCACGGTAAGTGCCGCAAACAAAAGCTTTACTCCGCCCGTAACAAGCATAGATATAAAGGTTAGATTAGCATGACCCATTGCTTGTAAAATAGCGGATGACAGCTGCATTATACAAATAAATGCCACAGACGGTGCGGCAAGCCTGAGTATCAATCCGCTTGCGGTATTCCTAAATAGAATGTCGAGAATTATATTGCCGCCCAATGCGATTACTGCCGCCGAAAGTAAACCTAATGATGCGGATATGCAAAGCCCCTTTCTTGTTAAGGACTTCACTCTATCCATATTCCCGACTGCCGCCGCCGCTGAAACAAGCGGAACAATAGACACGCCGAAGGTAGCCAAAAATCCCGACGGGAGATTTAAAACCGTCATTGCGTACCCCGTATATGCACCATACAGATAGCGTGCCTCATCATTAGTCAAGCCCGAACGGAGCAAGCTCGCCCTTATAACGGAAGTGTCAAGCACGGATATTGCCGCACCTGCCGCCGCCATAAATATCATAGGAGCGGCAGTGGTCATAATATCCCTTGTGTATTCACTTCTCTGTCCGTCCAGACGCCGTATCCTCCTATATGATATGCAGTACCCCAAAACAAGCATAGCGGTTGCCACCGCCTCACCTGCAGAAACACCCGCAACCGCACCTGCCGCCGCCCATTCTGTTCCTAATTTCACAAGCCGTACCGCAAAATAATACCCCGCCGCAAGCTTTATTAACGCCTCTATAAATTGCGACAACGCCGTAGGGACCATATTATTCGCTCCCTGAAACCCGCTTTTCGCCGCCGCACCAAGTGCCACAAACAGTACTGACGGTGCAATCGCACGAATTGCAATTACGGCATTCGGCTCTTTCATCGCCAACGCAAAAAATTTTGCACCAATCCACATCACAACAGTTCCGATAATGCCGATAACCGTAAGGATAACAGACGCATACATAACTATGGATTTTGCACCGCCCTCATTTTTCCTTGCATTTTCCGCAGCGGTTAACTTCGTTACGGCAAACGGTATTCCTGACACCACAAACGACAGCATCATTGCATATACGCTAAACGCTGTGTTATATATTGCCATACCCTCCTCGTGGATTATGTATGTCAACGGCACCTTTAAGAATGCACCAAGTATTTTTGAAACGGCATTCGCCGCCATTAGTATAACAGCACCCCTGACAAAAGAGCTTTTCACACCAAATCCCCCTTGTATTATGTAAGTATTTGTGATATAATTCTATTATATTTATGTTTTTCGGGGGATGATTATTATAAATACAAAGATAAAAAAATTAAATACCGCTTGCGGTGAAATCACCGTTCCAGGTGATAAATCAATCTCGCATCGTGCGGTTATGCTCGGTGCATTAGCCGACGGAGTTACGCATATAAAAGGCTTTCTAAAGGGTGCAGACTGTCTTTCGACGATTGACTGTTTCCGCAATATGGGAATAAGAATAGATATTACAGATGACGAGATTACCGTTTACGGTAACGGACTTCACGGTCTGAAAAAACCTGAAAAAATGCTATATACGGGAAACAGCGGTACAACAACCCGCTTGCTTTCGGGAATACTTTCGGGGCAGGATTTTGATTCGTCTGTTACGGGAGATGCATCAATCTGCAAACGCCCTATGGGTAGAGTTACAAAACCACTTTCAATGATGGGTGCAAATATTGAAAACGAGTATTGCCCGCTGCATATCAAGGGCGGCAAGCTTTCGGGGATTGAATATACAATGCCCGTTGCCTCCGCACAGGTTAAAACGGCAATTATCCTTGCCGCACTTTATGCTGACGGCGAAACGATTATCCACGAGCCCGAAAAATCACGCGACCATACAGAGCTTATGCTTAGTGCTATGGGGGCTGACATCAAAACAGAGGGGCTTACAATTTGTGTTAACAAAACAGAATCCCTTTCGGCGCAGGATATAACAGTTCCGGGCGATATTTCATCAGCGGCATTTTTCCTTGTTCTCGGTGCTGTTATGCCGGAAAGCAATATTCTAATAAAGAATGTCGGTATAAATCCCACAAGAACGGGTATATTGGATGTTCTGAAGGATATGGGTGCGGATATTGAGATTATTAACGAACGAGTTTCGGGTGGCGAGCCTGTAGCAGATTTAAGAGTTACAACATCTAAGCTTCACGGAACGAATATCGGCGGTGAAATAATACCACGATTAATTGACGAACTGCCCGTTATTGCGGCGGCGGCTCTTTTTGCAGACGGAACAACTGTTATTTCCGATGCACAGGAGCTGAAGGTTAAGGAAACTAACAGAATCCGAGCCGTTGTTGATGAGTTTAAAAAGTGTGGTGCGGATATAACAGAAACTGATGACGGAATGATAATAAATGGCAATAAACCGCTTTGCGGTGCGGATTTCAAAACATACGGCGACCACCGTATGGCAATGACGCTTGCGATTGTTGCACAGCTCTGCGAAGGTGATTCGACTTTGGACGATATTGAGTGTGCGGCCGTTAGCTATCCTACATACTTTGATGACTTCTATGGTTTAGGGAAATAAAATTAGAATATAAAAAACGGGGCTGTAAAAAACAGCGCCGATCGTTTGACAGCAAATTTATAAAAATACTGTTAAAATAACTATTTTTGGGGCTGATTGATTTTAGATGCAGAACGGACAGAACACACCCGACGGCGTACTTTGTGTACTCCGAGTGGTGTGTTCTGTTCGTAGATGTATGGTTTTATACCATACATCAATCTGCGCTAAAAGCAACAGCCCCGTTTTTTTACTTTTCGTTTTTATCTGACAAAATATAAATTAACAACGCCGCAATCAAGGCAAGGCATAAACCGCCGCCGATGATTGCCGCAGGTATTCTCACACTCGGCGAAATTTTCTGCGGTATGTCAAATTTCTTTTCTATATCAAGCTTATTCACATTTATAACAGGCTCGTTTTTTAACTCTATAGAGCCGCTTGATTTCTCCAATACAAGCTTGTTTTTCAGATATACATTCTTTAATTTGTCTATTTCCGAATCTGAATACGGGATAAAATCGTTATTTACCGATAGGATTTGATATTTATCCTCTACCTTGTCTGTCCGACGGAGTATTGCACCGTTATAGAATGATTTATCGGTGCTGTATCTGACATAGTATAGCTCCTCGCCCAGACTGTATATGTTGGTTATGGCATTGAGCTTGTCCTTGCCGTTATGCCGCTTTACCGCCATTGAGTATTCCGACATTGAATAGTAATCACCGATATCGAAGCAATCAAAGCCTGCTGTTTTCACAAGCACCTTGGAAATTCGCTCCTTCTCATCACCCGTTATGTTGTCATATATATCCTCATACTCAACAGATGATGCGGACATATCCTTTAACCTTGCAAAGAAGTCCGACAAATATCTATTATAGAAAGAAATATCAACCTCGGGATGCAAATACGAATTTGCAAAGCTTACAACGCCCGAACTTACAATATTATTTTTCGGTGCATCCACACGCACGAACGCATCCTCATCAATTACTGTGTAGTACTCCTCATTTATTATGTTCTCGCCCAAAAACTCACGATATATTATATATCTGTGCAGTCCGTCAGCACCAAGCGATAATTCGCCAATGTTCCCGTCTGCAATATTTACAGGCTTGGCTATCGAGGTTATAAGCTTTGCCGCACCCTTTTGATAGCCGTATATATCAACAACCAATACGCCCTGTTCTGAATTTGCTCGGAATATAACAAGCATCGGAACATCGTCAAAGTTAAATTCCAATAAGTCACCGTAGATAACTCCGTTCACATTTGTGCCAAAATATTCTTTTGGCCGCTCAGCAGACATCACTCCGAAATTATACATACTATCGTTAAGGGCGTAGGCATATCCGTTCGCCCAGGGGGTTGACTCCGCATTTACGGGTGTATCGAAAAATGACAGCATAATAACACACGCAAAAAACACGCTGAATAGCTTTTGCATTGCCTTTTTCACAGCTACACCACCCCCGATTATAGATTATCACTATAGTATTATATTACAAAATGTGTTACAATTCAACTTTTTTCCCTTTAATTCTCTGTAACGCCCTTTTTACAATTATTACATAAAATTTGTTTTATACACAAAAAAAGGTCGGGCGGAAATCCGCTCGACCTTTTTGCGTAATCTATAATTAGCCTAACTCTGAGAAGTACTTGATTGTTCTTACCATCTGTGATGTGTATGAGTTCTCGTTGTCATACCATGAAACAACCTGTACCTCGTACAAACCTTCACCTATGGGAGCTACCATTGTCTGAGTAGCATCGAACAATGAACCGTATCTCATACCAACGATGTCTGATGAAACGATTTCGTCTGTGTTATAACCAAATGACTCGTTTGAAGCAGCCTTCATAGCAGCATTGATGCCATCAACTGTTACATCGTCACCCTTAACAACAGCTGTAAGGATTGTTGTTGAACCTGTCGGTGTAGGAACTCTCTGAGCAGCACCGATAAGCTTACCGTTAAGCTCAGGAATAACAAGGCCGATTGCCTTTGCAGCACCTGTTGAGTTCGGAACGATATTAACTGCAGCAGCTCTTGATCTTCTCAAGTCGCCCTTTCTCTGCGGACCGTCCAATGTCATCTGGTCACCTGTGTATGCGTGAATTGTGCACATAATACCTGACTGAATCTTAGCATAGTTGTTAAGAGCGTTAGCCATAGGTGCCAAACAGTTTGTTGTACATGATGCAGCTGAAATTATTGTATCCTCTGCCTTCAATGTTTCGTGGTTTACATTGTAAACAACTGTGGGAAGGTCATTTCCTGCCGGAGCTGAAATAACAACCTTTCTTGCACCTGCATTGATGTGAGCCTGTGCCTTTTCCTTTGATGTATAGAAGCCTGAACACTCAAGAACAACATCTACACCAAGCTCGCCCCAAGGACAATTGTTTGCATCCGGGAAAGCATAAATCTTGATTTCCTTACCGTCAACTGTGATTGAATCATCACTTGCACTTACTGTATCAGCCTTTTCATATCTACCCTGTGATGAGTCATACTTCAAAAGGTGAGCAAGCATCTTCGGGCTTGTTAGGTCGTTGATAGCAACAACTTCGTAACCCTCTGCACCGAACATCTGTCTGAATGCAAGACGACCGATACGACCAAAACCGTTAATTGCTACTTTTACTGCCATTTTTCTAATTCCTCCTAGAAATAAATTTAGCTTTTATGAAAATCATTTTTTAAATAAATGATTGTCAAACTTTTGTCAGCACTCTT
>JAXJPK010000054.1:0-2774 GCA_036311705.1 Clostridia bacterium | reverse complement strand
GTCTTTGATCACGCCGACTCTGAGTCCATGCGGATTAACCTTCTGTCCCATGAGTTAACCTCCTTCTTATTAGTCTTCCAATTCCTTAACCACTAATGTGATATGGCTGGTTCTCTTTAAGATTCTAAACGCTCTGCCCTGTGCTCTGGGCTGAATTCTCTTCAATGTCGGACCTTGTGTTGCGTAGCATTCTGATACTACAAGCTTGTCTGCGTCCATACCATTGTTATTTACCGCATTGGCAACTGCCGATGCGAGAAGCTTGCCCACATACTCACATCCTGATTTAGGTGTGTTCTTCAAGATTGCTTCAGCTACCTTTACAGGCTTGTTTCTGATTAAATCAAGAACTATCTTTATCTTTCTTGATGAAATACGGGCATATTTTACTGTTGCGCGTGCTTCCATTTAGGAAATCCTCCTTCCAATCGTTTTGATTGTATTTTCTCTGAATTCTGATTAACGAATATTCCCTATTATCTTGATGTCTTTGCACCTGCGTGACCCTTAAAGGTTCTTGTGGGTGCAAACTCGCCAAGCTTATGTCCAACCATGTCTTCTGATACGAAAACCGGAACATGCTTTCTTCCATCATGAACTGCGATTGTGTGACCAACCATCTCGGGGAATATAGTCGAAGCTCTTGACCAAGTCTTAACAACTTTTTTCTCATTAGCTTCGTTCATCGCATCGATTCTTTTCATAAGACGCTCTTCAACGAAAGGTCCCTTTTTAATCGATCTGCTCATTCTCTGTTCCTCCTTTTACGAACAATATAAGGACAAATTACTTGTCGTTTCTTCTCTTAACAATGAACTTGTTTGTTCTGTTCTTGCTCTTTCTTGTCTTAAGACCAAGTGCAGGCTTACCCCACGGAGTAACCGGTGCCGGGCGTCCGATAGGTGACTTACCTTCACCACCACCGTGCGGATGGTCGTTCGGGTTCATAACTACGCCTCGAACTGTCGGTCTCCAACCCATGTGACGCTTTCTGCCGGCTTTACCGATAGAAATGTTCTCATGCTGCTGGTTACCAACCGAACCGATTGTTGCCTTACAATTCAGTGAAACAAGTCTAACTTCGCCCGAGGGAAGTCTTACCTGACCATAACCGTTCTCTTTAGCCATAAGCTGTGCACTTTCGCCGGCACTTCTTACAAGCTGTCCGCCCTTACCGGGATGAATTTCAACATTGTGAATCAATGTACCAACCGGGATATCCTTAATGAACAATGCGTTACCAACCTTGATATCCGCACCTTCACCTGATACAACCTTCATACCGTCTGTTAGGCCTTCGGGAGCGATTATATATGCTTTAACACCATCCTCATACTGGATAAGTGCGATATTTGCTGATCTGTTCGGATCGTACTCGATACCGATTACAGTAGCGTTCATTCCGTCCTTCTGACGCTTGAAGTCTATAATTCTGTACTTCTGCTTGTTGCCGCCGCCTCTGTGACGAACAGTGATTCTGCCGTACGAGTTTCTACCTGCATTCTTATTCTTCTTTGCAAGAAGTGAACGCTCCGGAGTCTTCTTTGTAATTTCAGCAAAATCTGAAACCGTCATAAATCTTCTGGCAGGCGATGTAGGATTATACTTTCTGATAGCCATTATCCTTTACTCTCCTTTATCTGTAATTACTGGATTTCTTCCTAATAAAACGCTTATTGAGGATTACATATCAAAGAACTCGATTGTCTTTGAATCCTTTTTAAGAGTAACGATTGCCTTCTTCCAAGCTGCTCGTCTGCCCTCGTTGCGTCCCATTCTTTTAAGCTTGCCGTCGTAATTCATTGTGTTTACCTTAGCAACCTTAACTCCGAAAACCTCTTCAACTGCGTACTTGATTTCAAGTTTGTTTACAGTCTTGGGAACTTCGAAAGTGTACTTCTTGATTTCATTACCTTCTCTGTCTGTTTCAACCTTCATTGATTTCTCTGTGATGATAGGTCTTCTGATGATATCGTATGAATTCATTATGCATACACCTCCTCAATCTTAGCAACAGCGTCCTTTGAAAGAACGATTGCCTTATGCTTCAAAATATCGTAAGTGTTAAGTGTTCCTACATGAGTTGCACTAACGCCCATGATGTTTCTTGATGACTTGTAGATATTGTTGTCAGCCTCTGCTGTTACGATAAGAGCTGATGAAACCTCAAGACCCTTTAGCAATGCAGCAATTTTAGCTGTCTTAATCTCTTCAAGTGAAAGTCCGTCTACAACATATACTGCGTACTCATTGTACTTTGCTGTTAGAGCTGACTTAAGAGCTATTCTCTTTACCTTCTTATTTACACTGTAGCGATAGCTTCTGGGCTTGGGGCCTAAAGCTACGCCGCCGCCTACCCACTGAGGAGCACGGATGCTACCCTGTCTTGCACGACCTGTACCCTTCTGTCTCCACGGCTTCTTACCTCCGCCGCTTACCTCTGTACGAGTCTTTGTGTTCTGTGTACCCTGTCTCTTATTTGCAAGGTGGTTTACGACTACTGTGTGAAGAACTGATTCGTTAACTTCAACTGCGAATATAGCGTCTGAAGCTTCCATTGAACCTGTCTTCTGACCTTCCATATTATATAAAGCCAATTTAGCCATTATGTTTCCTCCTTTCCAAATACCCGAAATTATGCCTTAACGGCGTTTCTTATTGTTATAAGACCGCCCTTAACGCCCGGTACAGCACCCTTAACAAGAATCATATTCTAGTCAGCGTCTACCTTTACGATTTCAAGGTTCTGGATTGTTACCTTATCGACACCGAAG
>JAXJPK010000053.1:0-2782 GCA_036311705.1 Clostridia bacterium | reverse complement strand
CTTGCGGCGGTATATTCGGCTTTGAATGTTATCGGTGAGGATTCATCAAACTTCAGCGAGCTGCTTTCGGACTATAAACCGCAGGCAGGCAGAATGCAAGAGTTTAAAATGAATAAACCCGTAATTCTCAGCCTCTCAAAGAACCCCGCAGGCTTCAATCAGGCAATTACTACGGTAAATCAAGATACACGAAAAAAAGACATTGTCCTTGCGATTAATGACGGTGCAGGCGACGGACGGGATGTATCCTGGCTTTGGGATGTCGGATTTGACCGACTGAATAACGAGAGCTTGAACACTCTTGCAACTACAGGAATTCGCCGATTTGATGCGGCACTTAGGTTTAAGTATGCAGACATTAATGCAGACTTAATAACCGAGGATATGAAAGAAGCAGTTTTAAAAGCATTAGATACGGACTCTGAAATCGTATATGTAATGGTTAATTATACTGCCTTGTACAGCACAGAGGAGATATTGAAAGAAATAGAGAGGGGATATAACAATGAAAATTAAGATTTTGCACTTGTTCCCCGACTTGCTTAATCTATACGGCGACAGCGGAAATATTGAATCATTGAGGAAGCGTCTTGCTTGGCGTGGGATAGATGCAGAGGTTAGAGAGTATAAAGCAGACGATACGGACTTTGACTTATCCGATGTTGATATCCTTTTCCTCGGCGGGGGAACGGAGCGAGAGGAGAGAATTGCCGTATCAAAGCTCATGGCAGAAAAAGAGAAAATTTTAGATTATGTAAATAGCGGTAAATCCCTTTTTGCAGTATGCGGCGGCTTTCGTATGCTCGGAAAGTATTCCGAAACGGACGAAAACAAACAGGAGGAGCTTGGCATACTTGATTTTTATACAAAGATTGCAGAAAACGGGTTTATTGGTGATGTGGTAATGGAGTCACCTGTTATCGGGTGTAAAATAGTTGGCTTTGAAAATCACAGAGAGCGGTATTTTATAGAGAAATATAAACCGCTCGGCGAAATTGTCAGAGGCAACGGCAATAACGGAACAGATGGAAATGAGGGTTTAGTTTATAAAGGTGTTGTCGCAACAAACCTGCACGGACCCTTATTGCCGAAAAATCCAAAGCTATGCGATTATATTCTCGAAAATGCACTTAAAATTAAATACAGTGAATTTGAGGGATTATCGCAGTTGTCAGATGATTTGGAGAACAAGGCGAATAATTTGATAGTTGAGCGATACAAAAATTAAAAAAAGGGAGGTAAAAAGCACCAAAGCTTTTTATCGTCCCTATTTAAATGACAGGGGCTGTTCGAGAAGTCAGATGACTTTTGTTACAGCCCCATAATTTGCATAAAGGAGCAGTGCGAATGAAGCTTGGCGATTTTGTGGACAAGATAAAAAAAGCGGACATATCGTGGAAAAAAGCGGCACCAATAGGCGGCGTTGTTTTTGGCGTACTGTTTTTTATTGCACTATCCATTGTTACAATGAACGATACGGAAAACAAAAGAGCGGCACAAATGGGAATTGTAACGAGATTTCCGACAGATACACGGTGTATTTTTGATGAATCCGAGCCCGAAAGCGGAATTGTACTGTCGTGGTATGATAATACAACGGAGCTAAAAGACGGTGTTGCACAGTCGTTAAAGCTTGAGGGTGCATTATATCCCATAACGATTAAGGACAGGAATTTAACCTTTGAATCATCCGATACGGAGTGTGCCGAAATTGACAGTGATGGCAATATACTTGCAAAAAAACCGGGAAGTGTTGAATTTATTGTAAAAAACGAGTTTACGGGCATAACAGCAAAGGCATACTTACAGATAATTCAGCCCGTAGAGGGATTTTATATAAAAAACAGCGCTATAAATTTGTATATAACCGATACGGGAGCAAGGATTGAGCCTGTAATATATCCCGAAAACTCAACAAATTCAACTATTAAGTGGTTTTCAAAGAATAAAAAGATAGTCGAGGTTGACCAAACAGGGCATTTAAGACCGATTGGCACAGGTATGGCAGAGGTTGTGGGAACGACCGCAGACGGCGGATATACGGCAAAATGCTTTGTAAATGTTATCAACGAAACAATAAAAGCCGAATCGGTGAGCATACTGAACAAACCCGAGGCTAATTTAAAGATAGGCGAAAAGATGCGAATTTTAGCGTCTATTTTCCCTGCAAACACGAGGAACAAGAATATAGAATGGGTTAGCTCGGATGAGTCGGTTGTCAGCGTATCTAAGGCGGGAATGATAAAGGGAGTACAGCCGGGAACTGCTACAGTATATGCAAAAAGCTATGACGGACCTTATGACTGCTTTGATGTTACGGTTGACGGTGTTCCCGCTCAAATAAATAACGATTCGATGCAGTATGTACAGGTTTCGGGTGGTGTGACATATGCCGTATATGACATAACTCTCGACGAGATGGCTCAAAAGCAAATGCCGACAAACCCCGTCTATAATGACGGAAACGGACTAAAGTCGGCAGATGTAAACCGTACAAGGCTGTATCTTGACCCTAACGAATTTTCAAGTTCGGCATATAAATATCAGTTTATGGATTTATCGGGATATAACGGAATAAGCCGTGACGAGCTTGCAAAATTCCTTGACGGCAAGGGAATACTAAGCGGAAAGGCAGATGCGTTTATAACGGCGGCAAAGACATATAACATCAGTGAAATGTATCTTGTTGCTCATGCGTGTCTGGAAACAGGTTACGGAACATCACAGCTTGCAAGAGGTGTGGACTATAACGGAAAGCGAGTTTATAATATGTTCGGCATTG
>JAXJPK010000052.1:0-15279 GCA_036311705.1 Clostridia bacterium | reverse complement strand
CACTATAAGGCATTTTAATCGTGTCGGTTGTTTGCAGTGCAAGCTTTTCAATTTCCTTTCCACACGGGAATTTTAATCCCATAGCCACACCGACACGGTCAATCAGTTGACCAGCACTTATGTCAAGAGTTCCGCCGATAATCTTGTTTGAAAATCTGTAACCATCATATTCCGAGCACAGTATTTCTGTTGTTCCGCCCGAAAGGTGAACAGATATAAACGGTGCATCTAAAAGGGTTTGGGCATTGGCTGAATGTACACCTGCCATTATATGCCCATCTTGGTGGGAAAATTCATACATATTTACATCCATAGCCGCCGCTATAGCTCGTGCGTACCCATGACCAACAGTAAATACGGGCATATATGATTTTTCTGCATTTCTCGGTGTGGTACTGACTCCCACACAATCTGCTTTACTACCCCGAACAATCTCGTCTATCATACCCGGGAGTTCACGATTATGTATAAACACTCCATCACTTTGACGAATGCCCCTCATACCCGCCTTTACATCAAGTACTTTTCGTGTCATTTTGAACTTGTTACCGTCAAATTTTGCAACAGAAGTAGTGTAATTACTTGTATCAATACCGATTGATGTCATAAACTTTTTAAAATACTTCCAAGAATTCCGTTAATAAATGACGGCTCTTTTTCATCGCAATATTTCTTTGCAAGCTCAACAGCCTCGTTGATTGCAGCCTTTGGCGGAACATCCTCACAGAACTTCATCTCATATACAGCGACCATAAGTATTGCCTTTGTCGGTTTAGAAAGACGATTAAAGGACCAACCGCCTTTAAGGTTGCTGCTTATAATTTCAGTTATTTCAGCCTCATGCTCAATAACTCCTTCAGTTACATCTGTAATATATCCTATATTCTGCTCACACTCGGGTCTTTCTTGGAGTAAAATTTCACGAGCCTCCTGCATATTCTCTCTTTGTGTTGAAAGCTGAAAAACCTGTGTAAAAACCGCTTCCCTTGCTTCACTTCTTGTCTGCTTTTTCATAACAAATTCCTTTCAACGGCATAATTTGGTATTATTTTATCATAAAACGCATTAAAAATCAAGTATTACACCCGTGTTTAAGTATTTTTCTTTTTTGGTTTGTTGCCGTAATATTGATACATCCAACACCTAAGCATACCATTATATATTTTTCTTCTTCTGTCTGCACGCTTACCAAATTCCTTTTCAAAATCCTCATGCGAGGTTAGAATATAGTATGACCATTTTGGTAATCTCGAAAAGCTTTTGCTAATCTGACGATAGAGCTTGCGACATTCCTCCAGGTCGCTCAGTCTTTCACCATAAGGGGGATTAGTAATTATCGAACCGCATTCTTTGTCTAAAAATATCTTTTCTGCATCAGCCCGTTTTATGTTTATAAATTCCGATACGCCTGCAGCCTTCGCATTATGCTCGGTAAGCTCCAATGCATATGGGTCAATATCACTTGCCGTAATATCAAGGGAAACATCTCTATGCTCCTCATCTTTTGCCTCATCAATAATATCCTTTAACAACCGTTTATCTATCTGCGGAAATGACTCAAACGCAAAATTACGCATTAAACCCGGTGCAATGTTCCGCTTGAACATAGCTGCTTCAATAGGAATAGTACCCGAACCGCAAAAAGGGTCAAGAAAAGGTTCTTCAAATTTCCAATAACTTATCATCACCATAGCTGCTGCTATTGTTTCCCGCAATGGTGCAAGATTAGCTTTTTTTCTATACCCTCTCTTATGCAGAGGCTCACCTGATGTATCTATCATTAAAGTAACGATGTTTTTTATTATGGTAAACTGGACTTGATATGTCACGCCCGTTTCAGGCATCCATGATATTCCGTATTTTTCACCAAGCCTATCGGCAATAGCCTTTTTAATCATAATTTGGCTGTTTCTGTCGCTGTTGAGTTCCGAACGAATTGTTCTGCCCTTGACCGGGAACGCATCATCTTTTGCGATAAATCTTTCCCAAGGCAACGCTTTAACTCCCTCGTATAAATCATCAGCCGTTTTAGCTTCAAACTCACCTACTTTAATAAGCACTCGCTCGCCGCATCGCAACCACATATTTGCACGGCAAACAGCATCATAATCACCGTCAAATACAACTTTTCCGTCCTCTGTCTTTTTCGAATCGTAACCAAGTCTGTACAGTTCTTTTGAAACCATAGCCTCTAATCCAAACAGCGTCGGAACAATCAGTTCAAATTTATCGCTCATTCTTTCTCCTTTTCCTGCGTAACCTATCTTGCTTTCTCGGAGGTTTTGTGTTTTTTCTCTCGTTATTTCTCTTTACCTTTATCAAAGTCCCGAACGAATTATCCTTTTCACGAACAAAATCTATTCTGCGACTCAAAATATCCGCCGCCGCGACTGTAATTCTGATTGAATCACCTATTTTATACGATTCGCCCGTCCTTATACCAACAGCTAAACGGGATATTTCATTATATTCAAAGTAATCCCCATTCATTGTTTCGTATCGAATAAGCCCCTCGCAAGAATTCGGCAGCATTGCAAAAATGCCGAATGTTGTAACTGATGAAACAACCGCATCAAAGTTTTCACCGATGAATTTCTGCATGTATGCAGCCTTCAGCATATCTACCGCATCCCGCTCAGCCATTTCCGCTTCAACCTCTCGTTCGCTTGAGATTTCTGCAGCTTCTTTAACCTTTTTCGCATAGCCTGAAATTTTTTCTTCATTAAGCTTACCCGAGATATAATCCTTAATTATCCTATGAATTATTAGGTCAGGATAACGCCGTATGGGCGAAGTGAAATGACAATAATATCGTGCTGCAAGTCCAAAATGTCCGTCGTTAGTATCTCTATAGCACGCTTTCATCAAAGACCTTAACATTGTTTTTGATACCATCATTTCCTCGGGTGTACCCTTCACCTTTTCGGCTATCTCCTGCAATGCTTTTGGGTGAATTGTTTCACTGTCAATCTTTCCCTTTATTGAATATCCAAAGTTTTTAATAAACTCATTAAATTCTGTTAATTTTTCGTTTGACGGTGCTTCATGAACACGATAAACAAACGGCAAATCCGACCAAAAAGCTGTTTCTGCAACAGTTTCATTTGCCAAAAGCATACAAGATTCGATTAACCTATGCGAATCTCCTCGCTCCTCGAATTTAACATCTATCGGGTTTGCATCATCATCGCATATAATTTTTGTTTCGGGAAAATCAAAATCAATCGCTCCTCGTTCTGAACGCTTATTTATCAGTTTTTTAGAAATAACATTTATTTCATCAAGAATATTAGTTATTTCCCCATACTCTTTTCTTAACTCCGTATCACCATACAGGATTTTGTTTACGATATTATAAGTTAATCTCTCTTTAGAGTGTATAACAGATTTTACAATTTCGTGTTTTACCACATCTGCATTGGAATTCAACTCAAGCATCACGCTGAGCGTTAAACGGTCAACATCGGGATTGAGGGAACAAATACCATTAGAAAGCTTTTTCGGAAGCATTGGTATTACAGTATGCGGAAAATACACACTCGTTGACCGTTTGAGCGCCTCTTTATCAAGCTGTGAATCTTCACGCACATAATGAGATACATCTGCTATATGCACTCCTAAAAGCTTGTTACCGTTATCAAGAGTTTCTAATGAAATAGCATCATCAAAATCCCTCGAATCATCACCGTCAATAGTGAAAATTATTTTATTCCTCAAATCCTTACGGTCTTTTATTTCCTCCTCCGAAACATAGTCAGGAAGTGATTCCGCTTCGTCAAGCACAAGCTTTGAGAATGTACGGGAAACGGATTTTTCTGAAATAACACCCTCAAGAATACTTGATATCTTTTCGGAATTACCTAAAACCGCAGATACCTTTCCGAATGGTGTTCCCTTTTCGTCATAGCTTTCTATATTCACAATCACACGGTCATTTTCCTGTGCATTTCCAATATCATCTTTTAACACTCGAACAGCCGAAAAAAACTCTCGTCTGTCGGGATAAACTCTATACTTTCCCTTATGACATCTTAAAACACCGACAATGTGAGGGTTGCCCCTTTTTATGACGCTTACAATATGCCCTTCTCTGCGTGAATTTTCCGTTTCGGCAACATCAATACGCACAATAACTTTATCACGGTCATATGCAATCCCAAGCTTGTCTGACGGGATGAATATGTCACTCTCTGCTTCATCATCGCATCTTACAAAGCCAAATCCCTTTTGCGGGTTGCATTGAAGCGTGCCCGAAAATATAGATGCGTCATTCTTTAGGGATAGCAGTTTACCTTTCTTTGTTTTATATATCTTTCCCTCTTCGATTAATGAGGAAATTATATAATTGTATTCATCATAATCACTTTTAGGTACATCAAGAAGAACCGCTAATTCACCTTGTTTTAACGGAATGTAAATATCACTTGATATATAATCAAAAATCTTTTCTTTTCTATCCATATTAACTCCGAAACAAATCAGTTTTATTATTCAAATGAAACTCATTCAAAGTTGAATGAGCTTCTCGTTTAGTATTTGTTTTGCAAAATAAATGGGCGGATGTTGATTGGATACAGCTATTTTTATATCACAATCAGCATAGAAAGGAAGCCGTTCGTTAAAGCGTTTTTCTATGTCTGCAATATCGCTGTCTATAAGCAACGGACGAGTTGCCCTTGCATCGTTTAGTCGTTCTAATATAACATCAAAAGATGGTGCAAGGTTGACTATAACACCTTTTTTTCTGAGATTTTTTATATTCTCACGGTCAAGGGGTACTCCACCGCCTGTCGAAATAATTGTTTTATCAAAATTCGATACTTCTTTTATTATCTCTCTTTCTATTCGACGAAATTCACCTTCACCAAATTTATCAAATATTTCATTGATAGACATTTTTGTGCTTTTAACGATTTCCTCGTCTGTATCAACAAGCCTATATCCCGATATTTCTGCAAGTTTTTTCGAGATTTCGGTTTTACCCGATGCCATAAACCCGGTCAGAACTATATTCATATCCCAAAAACCTCTTTTCTAATTTTATCGGCAATATCGCTTGGAAGCTTTGTGTCTGTGAAAATCTCATAGGCTAATACTGCTTGATAAATAAGCATATCAAGTCCATTTAGTATCTTTGCACCTTTTTTCTCGGCAAACTCCAAAAACTTTGTTTTTTGTGGGTTATAAATCATATCTACAGCTGCTGTACCCGAATTAATAAAGTCACGATTTTTTAAAGCCTCTATGCTATCCCAAGGAAAAGCATCCTTCTGGTTTGCCATGCCCGCCGTTGTTGTGTTAATTACCAAATCAAAATCATCTGCTTTAATTTCTGTTTCTAATGTATATCCGGTTATATCATAAACAGTTTTTGCGACTGTTTCGGCTTTGCTCATTGTTCTGTTTAAAATAGTAACACTTTTAGGATTCTCACTAATAATCCTTACAAGCATTGGTATAACAACGCCGCCACAGCCCATAACAAGTATGTTTTTGCCTGTTACACCTATCCCCGCATTAACAAGCGATAAATAAAAGCCTTCGCCGTCGGTATTATGTCCTACAAGCACACCATCTTTGTTTACTATGGTGTTTACAGAACCAAGCTTTTGTGCATCATCCGACAATGCATCTATATATTTTATCACTTCTATCTTGTGCGGAGCTGTTACATTCATCCCCGTAATTTTAAGCGTTCGCATAGCTGAAATTGCACCCGACAGCTCATTCTCTTTTATCCAATAAGCTGAATATGTATAATCTAAGCCCATTTGCTCTGATATGAAATTATGTATTAAAGGTGAAAAGCTATGCGAAATTGGGTCACCGATAACGCAAAGGTGTTTTGTTGTTCCTGTTATTTTCATATTACCAAATCCATCATAAATTATTGTTAAATCCATTTATAAGCCTTGTGGCGTAAATATTATCTACTACTTCCCAATCGAATGAATACGGCTTCATTCCCGATTCGAGGAGGTTTTTATGCACTGTGTCATACGAGCTTATCGGAACAGTCGAAGTAAAAATCTGATTTTCGATAAAATCGTGAATCATAAACTCTATACCATCCTCGCATTTTTTACCAAACCTACAAGTGCGTTGTTCACTTTTATCTGCATCCTGCGATAAAATCATCAATTTTATAACCTCTATTGTCTTATCGTTTAAGTCGTTATCAAAAATCAAAATCTTTTCTAACAGTTCATTATAGTCAGTTATAAATCTAAGATTATACCCCTCAAGTTTCTCAAGTTCACCACTTGTTCTTGATGCTTCTTTTATATCCTCAAATGACCGTTCTTTTACTAACGGGTCAGTAGTCGGGGAAAAAGAAATCATCAGCTTTCTCTGTTCATCATGATAAAGCATAGGGTGCGGCATAAGTGCCTTATATTCACAAGACGGGCATGAGAACATATTAAGCTTTCCCGAAAGCAACTCGCCCTTCAAATCCTCGCTGTCTGATGCCGTTATGGAACTCCACACCGTAACATCGGACATTTGCGAGCATTTTGGGCATTTCACAGATTGTTTCAAATTTATACTCATAATAACAAATCCTTTCGCTTCTATACATTTATTATACTATATATAGTGCAAATAATCAAGTCTATTTTTAGATAGAAGTGGCATATATACAATATTTTGTGCGTATTATAAATTACAAAGCACAGAAAGGACAAGTGATATGAAAAGGTTTAAAACCTATGTAATAACAAAAAAGACACTAATTAAAGCTTCAATAATAATTGTTTCAATTACAGCCTCTGTATTGACTGTTGTGCTATCAACAAACAACCGTAATGATGATGAGGTTATCAGTGTTTTTTCGGAATCGCCCGACAAGATTTTGGACAAAGGTTTAATAAGTGATAAAAACCAAAACGAAATAAATGATATCTTAACAGAAATACTTGGATTTGATGCCCAAGAGCCTGATTCTATCATACAGCAATCATCTGCATCTTTTAATGATATAAATAAAGCCGACCCCACCGAAAAACCAATCGAAAAGCCTACTGAAGCTCCGAAGCAAAAAGAGTATAGAGAATTGCCAACTTATAATGAAATAATAAAATCAGTCGGTTTGAAAATTAATAACGCAACAGATTATACAGTTGATATTGATAAGCTCTGCTCTGAAAATTGGGGCGAAAAACTAAATTTTTCAGAACCCGAAGTCCTTATTATCCATACACATACAACTGAATGCTATATAGGAGATGAAATGACGGGAGAATCGGAACGGACAACAAACGAAGCATACAATATGTGTAAAATCGGTGACGCCGTTGCAGATAGTCTCAATCGTAACGGTGTACAAACAATCCATGACAAAACAATTCACGATTACCCCACATACCAAGGTGCATATACTCGTGCAGCAAAAACAATAGAGAAAAACCTTTCACAATACCCGTCAATAAAGGTTGTACTTGATATTCACAGAGATGCTTACATATACCCTGATGGCAGCAAATTAAAAGTCAGCAATACAGTTAACGGTGAAAATATCGCACAAGTAATGCTTGTTTTGGGAACAGACAGTATGGGGCTTTCTCATGAGTTTTGGCAGTCAAATTTAATTCTCGGTGCAAAAATACAAAACACCGCAGAAATAATGTATCCCGGGCTAATGCGGCCTTTAAATCTACGCCGTGAACGATTTAATATGAATGCCACGAAAGGCTCACTTTTATTAGAAATCGGGAGTAACGGAAACACTTTAAATGAAGCATTAAAATCGGCTGAGTATATAGGAAATGCGATTGCGGCGGCTTTAATTAACGGTTAGGTGTGCAAAGTCTTTTTTTGACACAACAGTACACCCAAAAGAATTAAAGAGCTACCCAGTATTTGACCCATACCTACAACTTCACCCAAGAAAACTGCACCAAGAATTGTTGTAGTAATAGGTTCTGCGGCGGAAATTATTCCTGCTGTTTCGCTGCCCTCGTATCGTATTCCGATTTGAAAAAGCGGCATTGCACCCAATGATGCGGCAAGCGAAGTTAAAACCGAAAAGCTCCATGATATTGCAGAAAAATCAAAAGAAAGTGTTTTTGTAATAATGGCAAAAATAAATATTGATGCACTCATAATCAGCATAGTATAAAATGTCAAAACCCAAAAATCTATCCTGTCAAGTCCCGAGGAATCAATATATATAATATAAAAACTGTAGAGAATTCCTGAAAGTAATGCCAAAATTATCCCTACCTTACTAACCCTTACAGTTATATCACTTGACATATATATGCCGATTGTTACGAATACAACCGCACATAGTGTTGTCCTTGTAATTCTTGTATGATATATGCCTGCCGATGCAAGAACAACAATCAAAGGATAAGTAAAATGTAGGGTTGTCGCTAATCCGATTGGAATATAATTATATGATAAATACAACAACAAAATCGGAAGTGCACCGCCTAATACCGATAAATGTAGAATGGATTTTCTTTGCTTTCTTGTTAGGTATAAACTTTTCTTATCTGCTTTAATCATCACATATAGTAACGGTACAGAAATCGCACTTCGTAAAAACGAGAGAGTTATACCATTTATCCCGCCACGATACGCAAAAGACGCAAAAATAGGTAAAACGCCGTATAAAAAAGCTGAAAATAATAAACAAAGCTTGCCTTTCGTCACAAAATCACTCCGTTCGCAGAAAGACAAGCTTTTACATTGCTCGTTTTTCCGTAGATTTTATATAATTATTCCCATCTACGAAAATGATTATTCACTTTTGTTCTTTATCCTGTTCCAATACTCCTCTGCAGCACTTTCCGTCTTGTTATCACCAAACTCGTAATACTTCCTATCACGAATATTATCGGGCAGATATTGCTGTTTTATGTAATGGTTCGGATAGCTGTGCGGATATTTATAGCAAACACCATGCCCCAACTCTTGCGAGCCGCCATAATGTGCATCTTTGAGGGCTTGCGGAATATCGCCCGTATCCATATTCTTAATATCATTCAGTGCGGCATCGACAGCACATATGGCACTGTTTGATTTAGGAGCTGTTGCAAGCAAAATCACAGCTTCAGCAAGTGGAATCCGTGCTTCGGGTAACCCGAGCTGAAAGGCAGAATCTACACATGATTTAACAATCGTTATTGCTTGAGGATATGCCAATCCCACATCCTCCGCCGCCATAACAAGTATTCTGCGGCAAATACTTTCAAGGTCACCGGCAGAAATAAGTCTTGCAAGATAATGGATTGCGGCATCAGGGTCTGAACCTCTTACAGATTTCTGAAATGCTGATAAAATATCATAATGACTGTCACCATTTTTATCATACCTTAAAGCTTTCTTTTGAGATGCTTGTTCGGCAATATCAAGTGTCAATGTAACAGTATTCCCTTCATCAGGCCGCATTGCCATAAACGACGCCTCCAAGGCGTTCAATGCTTTTCTTACATCTCCGTTTGCACATTGCGAAATATGATCTAAAGCCCCGTCATCTATTATTATTTGTGAATTGCAAAACAATTCGTCTTTTAGTATATTAGCACCTCTAACAACTGCCGTTTTAATGTCCTCAGCCGTTATTTGCTTAAACTCAAAAACTACACTTCTCGAAAGAACAGCATTATACACATAGAAATACGGGTTTTCCGTTGTACTTGCTATAAGTGTTATCTTACCGTTTTCCATAAACTCCAGCAAGGATTGCTGTTGTTTTTTATTAAAATGCTGTATCTCATCAAGATATAGCAAAACACCCTCCGGGGCAAGAAAAGAGTCAAGAGTCCCAACAATGTTCTTTATATCCGAAACAGATGCAGTCGTGGCATTCAACCGATGTAAAGTCTTGCCGGTATTTTCAGCAATGATATTTGCAACCGTAGTTTTACCAACGCCGCTCGGACCATAAAAAATCATATTAGGTACTTCGCCGTTTTCAATAATGTTTCTTAAAATCTTTCCTTTACCGATAAGATGCTCTTGTCCCACAACCTCATCGAGTGTTTTTGGTCTGATTCTATCTGCAAGCGGCGTGTGCATTACTCATTCACCTCTTGTAAGCTATCGGATAGTTCGTCTATTTCAGATTGTGAAACTGTTGTCAAGCCCGAACAATCGCAGCTAGATATTTTCCCAATCAAGCTCCTTGCCGAATCCAATTCGCCCATTGCCACATATAACTGCGCAGAATGATAATAGCCCTCTACAAATCTGGGGTTATTCTCAATGATTTCATCAGATAATTCTTTTGCTTTATCGTAATCTTTAGCATAATAATAGCACATTAGCATATTATCACATATATCTCTGTTATCATCTGCATAGTCATAAGCTTCAGCACAAAAATCGTATGTTTCTTTTGAAATTGGATTCTTTTTTAACTTAAAGTACCCCAACAGACTGTAAAGATCCATACTTCTGTATCCGCTCTCGTACAGCTCACACGCATCGGAATATGCTTCATCGAAGTTGTTATTCCTATCATAACACATACACCTTAAAATCACAGCCTTGCTCCTGGTCTGCGGGCTGAGATTTTTACAAAGAATAGTGTTAATTACTCGTTCTGCATCTTCGTATTCGCCCATTTTCAAAAGCAAATATGTATATTCCATAACAAGCGAAACATCATTTGATGACGATTTTACAAGCTTTTCAAAAATCGCTTTTGATTTATGATACTCGCCCTTTGAATACAGAGTGCGTGCCTTTGTTTTATAAAAAACAGGGACAGATTTATAAATCATATAAATCGCTAATGCAACTAATAGTATTGCGATTGTTTTCATAACATAATCCTTTCAGATTAGAACTCTGCTGTTCCAACTGTTCTCGGGAACGGCAATACATCACGAATATTCTGCATACCTGTGATGTACATTACAGCTCTCTCAAATCCCAAGCCAAAACCTGCATGCTTGTTTGTACCGTATTTACGCAAATCAAGATACCAGTCGTAATCCTTCGGGTCCAATCCCATTTCATTCATACGGCTTACAAGAACATCATAGTCTTCTTCTCGTTGGCTGCCACCTATTATTTCTCCTATTCCCGGAACAAGAACATCCATAGCCGCAACCGTCTTCTTATCATCATTAAGCTTCATATAGAAAGCCTTAATCTCTTTAGGATAATCTGTGACGACAACAGGGCGATTAAATACCGTTTCTGTCAGGTATCTCTCATGCTCGGTTTGCAAGTCACTACCCCATTCTACCTTGTATGTGAACTCATCATTGTGCTCCTTCAAAAGCTCTATTGCCTCTGTGTATGTAACATGGGCAAATTCGTTTGAAACAACATTATTAAGTCTTTCAAGTAATCCCTTATCAATAAACTTATTAAAGAATTCCATTTCCTCAGGAGCGTTTTCAAGGCAGTAGTTAATGATGTACTTCAACATATCCTCTGCAAGTTTCATATCATCCTTTAAATCCGCAAAAGCTATTTCAGGCTCAATCATCCAAAACTCCGCTGCATGACGAGTTGTGTTTGAATTCTCGGCACGGAAAGTAGGTCCAAAAGTATATACATTTCTAAATGCCATACAATATGTTTCCACATTGAGCTGACCGCTAACAGTTAGGTTCGTGCTTTTGCCAAAGAAATCTTCTGAATAATCAATCTTTCCGTTCTCATCAACAGGTAAATTTTGCATATCAAGAGTTGTAACTCTGAACATCTCACCCGCACCCTCACAGTCACTACCTGTGATTAAAGGTGTATGAACATAGACAAACCCTCTTTCCTGAAAGAACTGATGAATTGCATATGCAATCATAGAACGAACTCTAAAAACAGCTGCAAATGTATTTGTACGAGGTCTAAGATGTGCAATAGTTCTTAAATATTCGAAAGAATGTCTTTTTTTCTGTAATGGATAATCGGGGGTTGACACACCCTCTATTACAACCTCTGCAGCTTTAATCTCCATCGGCTGCTTTGCATTGGGAGTAAGCTCAAGTATTCCCGTAACTGTCAATGCTGCTCCGACATTTAATTTTGAAAGCTCTGTATAATTTGATAGCTTATCCGCTTCAATAACGACCTGTATTCCACTAAAAAAGCTACCGTCATTTAGCTCTATAAATCCAAATGCGTTCGATGCACGGACAGTTCTTACCCATCCTGAAATTGTAACTTCTTTTCCACCATAGCTCTCCATATCACGATAGAGCGACTTTACAACTGTTTTCATAATATAATCCTTCCAATCTGTTTATCTTATTTAGTTTTATTACATAAGGTTAATGCCGTTTTCTTTACAGGCACTAATCATATCACCCGGCCATACAGATTGCTGTACCTCGCCAATATGTGCCTTGTTAAGCATTGCCATACACAGTCTTGACTGTCCTATGCCTCCACCTATTGTATATGGCAATTCCTTGTTCATTATCATCTTATGGAAATCAAGCTCCAATCTGTCAAGGCAATCAGCTTCTTTAAGCTGTGAGAACAGCGAAACCTCATCTACTCTTATTCCCATACTTGAAAGCTCTAATGCACAATCAAGAATAGGATAATATATCAAAATATCTGCATTTAATTCCCAATCATCATAATCCGGGGCTCTGCCGTCATGGCGTTCACCCGAACCGAGCTTTTTACCTATTTGCATAATGCAAGCTGCACCATTTTCTCTTAAGAACTTGTTTTCTCTTTCCTTTGGAGTATCATTCGGATACATATCTAAAAGTTCTTGAGTTGTTATAAACCTTATCTCTTCAGGGAAAACACTTTTCAAAGATTCATATTCAGCACATACTTTCTTCTGTGTGCGACGCATTGCCTTGTAAATCTTTAAGACCGCATTTTTGAGAGTATCAATAACTCTGTCCTCTTTTTTTATAACGGCCTCCCAGTCCCACTGGTCAACATACATAGAATGGAGATTATCAACCTCCTCATCACGGCGAATAGCGTTCATATCGGTATATAAACCCTCACCCGGTTCAAAATTATACTTACCTAATGTTAATCTCTTCCATTTAGCAAGAGAATGTACTATTTCAAGATTTGCCCCGCCTATACACGGTGCATCAAATGTAACCGGACGCTCAACGCCGTTAAGGTTATCATTAAGTCCTGTTTCAGGACGCACAAACAGCGGTGCGGATACTCGCTGTAAATTCATTGCCAAAACAAGCTCCTTTTGAAAAGTGTCTTTGATAAACTTAATTGCCGTTTCCGTTGTTCTCCCGTCAAGTGCGGAACCATAATTTTTTGGAATAACTAAAGCCATTGTTTACAAACTCCTTTGCTGTATATAAAAGTTTTTATTTAACAAATTCAATATTATCAAGCTGTGTTTTAAAATTTTTTCTGACTAATGCCAAATATTCTTCCCTAAGTTCTTTTTGTTCTTTTTTTTCAGAATCAGTCAAGCCCTCAGACTTTGATTTTTTTGCAAGATAATTTATTCTTTCAATCTTTTTCTTATCCATAACTCTCCCTTTTCAGAATCCTCTAAACAGACAAATAACGCCGCACTAAATACGGCGATATTAAGTCGATTAATTCATTGAAACGAAAACTGTGTAAGTATCTCCATCCCATTTAACATCTGCACCCAAAGTTTCCATAATAAATCTTAATGGGACAAAAGTGAAACCGTTTTTGATTTTAGCAGGTGCGTCTATCTCAACTTTTTCATTGTTTACAAAAGCATAGTTCTCATCTGCTTGAAACGCTATACTTGTCGTTTCCTCACCAACGGTTTTAAACGCAATGATTGTCCTCGTTTCCTCATCCCATAAAACTGCAGCGTCAGCAGCCTCGAATATGGTACGGAAAGGAACCATTGTCCTCTCGTTTTCAATATACGGTTCTGATTCAAAGGTCATTTTATCATCATTAAAATAAATTGACAAATCCTTTGCAGATACAGTACCTCCGATAAGAAGTATTAAACATGCAAGAATACAAACAAAATGCTTTTTCATTAATTGTTTTCCTTTCGTAAACAAATACTAATATTCTATTATTTTATCACATTTATAATGCTGTGTCAAGCACATCAGTGCATTAGTGTGAAAAAAACTATAACAACGACTGCAAGAATAATTCTGTACCAGCCAAAAGCAGTAAAACTGTGTTTTCTTACATAATTCATTAAGAATTTAATAGCTAATACAGAAACCAAGTATGAAACAATCATACCGATTGCAAGAATTCCCCAGTCGATTGTTCCCTCATATGTTATTATCTTTAAAAAACTTACGCCGAACATAACGGGAATTGCAAGGAAAAATGAAAATTCTGCGGCAAGCTCTCTTGAACAGCCGACAAGCATACCGCCCAATATTGTTGAGCCTGAACGGGAGGTGCCGGGCACTATTGAAAGTACTTGAAATAAGCCTATAATAATTGCTGTTTTATATGACATTTCGTTCATAGATGTAATTGTCTGATTTTTAACAACCTTTTCAACAACTATGAATGCAATACCATATATAATCAATGCAGCAGATACAACCTCCCAGGTTTCAAAATGCTCCATATAATCATTGAGAAGCAATCCGATTACCGCCGCAGGCACGCAGGCTATGGCAACTTTAAACCACATCTGCCAGGTGTCATATTTTTCAGTCGAAGTCTTTCTTGACGAAAATGGATTAAGCTTATGAAAGAAGTGTGTAACAACTGCCAAAATCGCACCTAACTGTATTACATAAATATATAGATCAGAGCTGAGGAATGAACCCTCATTATTCATGAACTCATTAAATAATATCAAATGACCTGTTGAGCTAACGGGTAACCATTCAGTAATGCCCTCAACTATGCCCAAGAATACAGACTTTAAGTACTCCATTATCATTTCTCTAAACTCCTAACAAAATTAGCAATCATTTCCGCACTCTTTTCTATTCCGACCTTTGCTGAATTTATACACAAATCATAGTTTGACATTTTACCCCAATCACGATTTGAATAATAGTTATAGTATGTTTTTCTTTGCTTATCAGTTTTAAGAACTCTGTCTTTTGCCTGCTTATCAGTTAAATCAAATCTTTCTTTAACTCGCTTTACTCTAAATTCAAGTGGAGCATATACGAAAATATTTATAAGATTAATATCCTCTGCATCTTCAAGTATGTAATCGGAGCATCTGCCTACAATCACGCTGTTTTCTTTTGATGCAATGTTCTTAACAACATCGGATTGTGCAAGAAAAAGCTTGTCATTAAGCGGCATCTCGTAATAAAGCGGTCCGTTTATATCATGAACTGAATAGCTCCCGCTTACAAGCGAATACAACAAGCTTGATGTAGCTTTTTCATCAATATT
>JAXJPK010000051.1:0-5079 GCA_036311705.1 Clostridia bacterium | reverse complement strand
GTCATCGGATAAATACCGAAATCGGGGTCCTTTAATGAGCCAAGCTGACCTTCAAGAAGAATTGTCTTCCCTGATTTAACCGCCTCGTGTATAAACTTAACCGAATCTATCACATACGGCTTAATCATTTCGCCGTACTTTTTGCAGGTATCGTAAAGCTCATCCGCATCAAGCAGCGGCTTATGATATACATGCTCAAGCAAAAGATTTTTAACCTCAAGCACATTTTTAATTTTTTCTTTTAGCCTTTCCTCCTCAAAGAGCTCCCAAACCTGAAAACCTATCTTTGAAAATTTATCAGAAAAGAACGGTGCGATACCCGACTTTGTAGACCCAAACTGACGGTCTGAAAGTCTTTCCTCCTCGTACTTATCGAAAAGCTTATGATATGGCATAAGGACCTGTGCCCTCTCCGATACCACGATATTCGGGCAAGGAACGCCCTTTGCCACAACATCATTAATTTCATTTACAAGCTGTTCAATATCAAGAGCAACGCCATTACCTATCATATTCGTAACATTGCTGTTGAATGAGCCTGACGGCAAAAGATGAAGTGCGAATTTACCGTAATCGTTTACAATTGTATGTCCTGCATTGGCTCCGCCTTGAAATCGAACAACAATATCCGCATCTGCGGCAAGCATATCGGTAATCTTACCCTTACCTTCATCACCCCAACATGCACCTACTACTGCCTTTACCATGTTTTGTTTACCCCTTTCGTAAAATCAAACATTTATTTCTACTTCGACACCGAGAAGGTCTTTATTCTCGGCAAGAATCGGTGAAATTACTTCGTTTAAGAAGTCCTCAACCTGCTGTGGCGAACGGCCCACAAAGTTTGCGGGTTTCATAACAGCATTGATTTCCTCTATGCTTAATCCAAATGATTCATCAGCCGCAATCAGCTCCGCAAGGTTGTTTTCCTTACCCTCAACCTTGACATTTCTGCCTGCCTCCATCGAATATTGACGGATTTTTTCGTGAAGCTCCTGACGGTCGCCGCCCTTTTTAACGGCATCCATCATAATGTTTTCGGTTGCCATAAACGGAATCTCTGCCATAAACTGCTTTGTTATAACCTTATCATATACAACAAGACCATCAACAACATTTATGTATAGATTCAAAATAGCATCTACCGCCAAAAATGCTTCAGGTACACTTATTCTCTTGTTTGCACTGTCATCAAGAGTTCTTTCAAACCACTGTGTTGACGCTGTTATTGCAGGATTTAGCGCATCTACTATTACATATCTTGCAAGTGAGCCAATTCTCTCACTTCTCATCGGATTACGCTTATATGCCATAGCGGACGAGCCTATCTGCGATTTCTCAAACGGTTCCTCTATCTGTTTTAGATGCTGCAACAATCTTATATCATTCGAGAACTTATATGCACTCTGTGCAATCTCGCTCAAAACCGTCAACATCTGTGTATCAAGCTTTCTCGGATATGTCTGACCGCTGACGGGGAATGTAGCATTATAGCCCATTTTTGATGCAATCTTTCTGTCAAGCTCCTTGCACTTTTCATTGTCACCGTCAAAAAGCTCCATAAAGCTCGCCTGAGTTCCCGTTGTGCCCTTGCAGCCGAGCAATTTTGCTTTGCCAAGCTGATAATCAACATCCTCAAGGTCCATTACAAGGTCCTCAAGCCAAAGTGTCGCTCTCTTACCAACAGTTGTCGGCTGTGCAGGCTGGAAATGAGTGAATGCAAGACAAGGTAAATTCTTGTATTCCTCTGCAAACTTTGAAAGCTCGCCTATGAGGCACACAAGCTTTTTCTTAACAAGCTGCAACGCCTCTGTCATAATGATAATGTCTGTGTTATCGCCAACATAGCAGCTTGTAGCTCCGAGATGAATTATCGGCTTTGCTGCCGGGCATTGCACACCGTAGGCATATACATGTGACATTACATCGTGACGCACCTCTTTTTCGCGTGCCTTTGCAACATCGTAATTTATATCGTAAATATGTTCTTTCATTTGAGCAATTTGCTCATCTGTTATATTAAGACCCAGCTCTTTCTCACTTTCTGCAAGTGCTATCCATAGCTTACGCCATGTTGAGAATTTTTTGTCAGGTGAGAATATATACTGCATCTCCTTTGACGCATATCTTGAATTTAAAGGGCTCTCATATGTGTCGGTCGCCATAATGCTTCTCCTTTTATATTTATATTCCGATGTATGCCATATAGGCAATCGTCGGTTTAATTTCTTGTTTCTGCTGTTTTTCGTATGCGTTGGTGAATAACTCCCCCACACGATGCAAAGCAAATTTTTCTTAAACAAGACCAATACGCTTTGCTACCTCTATATACGCTTCCTCAACATCACCCATATCACGGCGGAAACGGTCTTTGTCAAGCTTTGCGTGAGTTGTTGCATCCCACAAACGACAAGTATCCGGTGAAATCTCGTCAGCAAGAATAATCTTACCGTCGGGAGTTTTACCGAACTCTATCTTGAAGTCAACAAGCTCGATGTTAAGCTTCAAGAAATATGCCTTCAAGAATTCATTTATCTTAAATGTCAAGTCAGAAATTGTTTCAAGGTCCTCTTTTGTTGCAACACCAATAGCTGTTATATGATAATCATTTATCATAGGATCATCAAGAGCGTCATCCTTTAAGCAATATTCAAGAGTAGCATTTTTAAGAACTGTACCCTCCTCAACACCAAAACGCTTTGAAAAGCTGCCTGCTGCAATGTTTCTTATAATAACCTCAAGAGGTACTATCTTAACCTTCTTAACAACGGTTTCACGGTCAGAAAGCTCCTCAACAAAGTGTGTGGGGATACCCTCCTTCTCCATTTGTGCCATAAGATAGTTTGACATTCTGTTATTTATAATGCCCTTACCTGCAATTGTACCTTTCTTTTTTCCGTTTAATGCAGTAGCATCATCTTTATAGTCAACAATATAAAGGTTCTCGTCCTCTGTCGTATAAACCTTTTTTGCTTTTCCCTCATAGAGCAATTCTTTCTTTTCCATTTGAAAATTCATTCCTTTCAGTACGAATTAATATAATCTGCGTATAGAAAAAACACGCCTTTTATATTATATACCAAAATATCCATAAAATCAAGAAATTTTTCAAAACTTATTTACGAATGTCACGATTTATGTTAAAATAACTATATTACAGTCGAAAATACAGATTTATTTGTAACAAAGAGGGAGATAAAATGATATATAGCGATGATATAAACAAAATATGTGCATTATGCTGCAATGCAGAGCACATCAGTGATAACGAAGATGAAATGTATTGCTCAAAGAAAAAGAAAAATACAGCCATAAACGATAGCTGCAAGAAATTTGAATACGATATATTCAAAAAGCCCGTTCACAGAAAACGCCGTCTAAAATCCGAGTTTTCGCCTGAGGACTTTACATTATAATATAAAGGAAGTTTAATAGATTATCGTGGGGATGTAAAAACAGCGCGTAACAGGCGGAAACCCGCCGTCGGTGCTGTTTTTTTACATCCCACTCGTTTTTAATATATCTTTCCGCCTATTACAGTTTTAAGTAAGTTAAAGTCTTTATCAAGAACAATAAAATCTCCGTCATAGCCGACAGCTAACTTACCCTTGTTTACTCCTATATGTTTTGCAGGAGTTTCGGATGCCATCTTAAACGCATCTTCAACAGGTATCCCAAATTCGATAGCTTTCTTCACGCATTGCAAAAGTGTTGATGTACTGCCTGCAATCGCACCGTCTTTCGTCCTCGCAACCGAGTCCTTAACAGTAATCATCTGTCCGCCAAATTCATACTCGCCATCAGGCAAGCCCGTTGCACGCATCGAATCACTTATCAAAATCAATCTGTCCGCGCCGAATATTCTGTACAGCATTTTTATAACACTCTTATGAATATGCAAGCCATCGCATATGACCTCCGCATACGCATCATTCTCAACTGCCGCACCAATCGGTCCGGGCATACGATGATGAATGGGCATCATAGCATTAAAAGTATGTGTCAGGCAGTTTGCACCCATTTTAAACGCCTTGTCGGCACAGTCAAAATCGGCGTCACTATGCCCTATCGACACCGCACAGCCGCATTTTTCTATAAATTCTAAACTGCCCTTAAGCTCGGGTGCTACCGTGACCTTTTTTATGTTTTTGAGTTTTTTAAACTCGTCAAGCTCCGGGGCTTTTATAAATTTCTCATTTTGTGCACCCTTATGCTTTTTTGATATGTACGGTCCCTCCATATGGAAGCCCAGGACCTGCGCACCACAGTTGTCAGGCAACTCTATGTTCACAACACTCTCTATTGTGTCCATACCCATAGTCATAGTTGTAGGTAACCATGATGTTACTCCGTTTTTAGCAAGAAAATCCGACATTTTTGCAAGCCCCGTACCATCCATAGTATCGCATCCCACACATCCGTGGGTATGAATATCTACGAGCCCTGCATAGACTTGATTCCCTGCCAGGTCAATACCGCTTTTATCGGTTTTTCCGATATAAGTAATCTTTTTGTCAATTATCTCTATATCGGTCAATTCACCATTTATTAACGCATTTTTATATACCATTGTAACTCACCTTAAAGCATGGCAGCACCAAATGCACCTGCATCATTCTGCAAAGCTGAAATCTCTACTCTTAAATCGGACGGGAGTTTTGCTTTCAATAAATCCAAAAACTTATCGCCTGAATTTGTTATACCGCCTGCGAAAACAACTGCATCGGGTCCGAATATATTTACAAGACTCTTAACGCCTACGGCAATATAGTCAAGATATGTATCAAGCACCTTTTCCGCAATCGGGCAACCGCTGTCTATCGCTTCAAAAACAAGACATCCGTTCAGCTTGCCCTCACGAGCATATATCTTGTTTAGAACACTTTCGGGATTATCGTTTGCAGCCTCTATAGCATCATTAACAAGTGCCGTAACAGATGCATACTGCTCCCAGCATCCGCTCTGTCCGCACGGGCAAGGACGACCGTCTTTCATATCAACTATCATATGACCGATTTCGCCCATACTGTTTTTGCCGTGCATTATGCTCTTGTTCATAACAATTCCACCGCCTACGCC
>JAXJPK010000050.1:0-3280 GCA_036311705.1 Clostridia bacterium | reverse complement strand
CGATAAATTAGAAAGATGTCCCGGTTTTTACTTGTTTGATAAAAATGGTGTAAAAATCAAGCAAAAGCCTTGGAACTCTGATACAGAAAACGAAGCAGAAAATTACTATTCTAATAATAAAGGCGGAGGATTTATATTTAGTGCTATTTTAGCAATATTGTTAGTAGTAAATCTGTTTATAACAATTTCTCAGACAAGTAAAATTAAAACACTTGAGCAACGAGTAGAAGACCAAAACATAGTTATTCAATATGGTATGTATGGAGTGATGGGTGCTCCCGATGTTTCCGTTATAGCAGATAACATCAGAGAACAAATAAAAGCTCAAGAAAAGGCACAAAAGAAATCTTTGGAAGATGCTCTGAAAGAACATAAAGATAAGGAAACAGAAACAGAAACCGAAACCGAAACGGATTCTAAGACATCAGTTGATGAGAAAAAAACAGACGAATCACAAGTAACACAAACAGATGAAAAATCTGTAAATAAACAAGAATAACATAAGTAGGAGGTATTATTGTGGACTTTATCGGAAAAGTTTGTCCGTACTGTAAAACGGAATTTAAAGAAGGTGATGATGTAGTTGTATGTAGCGTATGCGAAATGCCTCATCACAAAGAATGTTGGATTGAAAACAAAGCTTGCACAACATTTGGCTGTACAGGAACTATTGTCGGAGCTGAACAATATATTGATGACACCAAAAGTAGTACATTTTGTTCTCAATGTGGCAAGCCAATAAAAGATAGTCAAAAATTTTGTCCGTCTTGTGGTGCAGCAATAGGCTCAGGAGAACCGCATTTTCAGGTTGCCGGTGCATATAATGCAACTCAATCATATCAATATGCACAACCTCAACAAGCACCACAGCCACAATTTACACCGCAGTATAATACTGCGTATAATCAATATGGTAATGGGCAACAGGTTGACCAAGACCTATACACTTTTTTGCAAACAAATCAGCCTACATATATTTCTAAATTCCAACAGATGCAAATATCTAATACAAAAGTTTCTTGGAATTGGTGCAGTTTCCTTTTTGGTAGTTGTTGGTATGCATACAGAAAAATGTATGGTATTGCTGCTGCGTTTGTTGGTATATCGTTTGTATCGGGGTTAATACCGGGACTTGGGGCTATTTTACAGTTGGCATTATGGATTTGTTCGGGTATTTTTGGAAATCACTTTTATAAGCAATACATTGATAGTGAGCTTCGTATGGCAAAAAGCATGGATAATTTCAATAAATCTGCTTACATAGCAAAGAAAGGTGGCACAAGCATTGGTGCAATTTTTGCTGTTATCGGCATAGGGTTTGTATTGGGATTGATTGTTGCAAGCTTGTAAAGGGGATGATTGAATGGATGAAGCAAATATAGAGCTTTTAGAAACAGAAAGCATAATTGAAAATTCAACAACTGTCCCGTTGCCTATGAATTTTATCTCGGTTGGAACTATTGAGCACGATAGTGTCCAAGTATATATCAAACAAGATGTATATAAAAGAATAGAAAAATTGGCAAAGGAAAATATGTCAAAAGAAGTCGGCAGTATATTGATAGGCGATTTTGTTGATGAAGGAAATCGAAAAACGGTTATAATTTCTAATTACATTGAAGCTAAATTTACTGATGCGTCAGCGGCAACACTTACATTTACTCACGAAACTTGGGATTATGTATATAAGGAAAAAGATAAAAAATATCCCGATAAAAAAATTGTAGGTTGGCAACATACTCATCCCGGATATGGAATTTTCTTATCGAATTATGATATTTTTATACAAGAGAACTTTTTTAACCTTGAGTGGCAAGTTGCGTATGTTGTTGACCCTATCGCTGATACACGAGGATTTTTTGAATGGAAAAATAAGAAAGTTTCAAAAATGGAAGGCTTCTATGTATATGACGAGATTGGTAAGGAAATTAAAATAGCAGAAAAGGCTAAACCTGTCAAAAAGAATTTTTCTATTGCAACACTTATACTCTCTTTTCTACTTGTGGTTTCAATATTAATATCAGCATCATTTGCTATTGAAAAAAACAATGTAACCGATAGATTAAATGAAGCTCTTGCATTAGCAAAGCAAAATGATAATAAAGAGCAACCACTACCTACTTCAACACCACAAAATAATGAAATCACCACTCCGGATAATATCGAATCCTTTGTTGTTTATGAAGTGCAATCCGGTGATTATCTTGAGAGTATATGTAAAAAACATAATTTAGACTATCTAAAAAATATCGAAAAAATTCTTAAACTAAACGGAATAACTGATGCAAATAAAATTTATGTAGGGCAAAAGTTATATTTACCATATATTAAAAAATAGAAAGAAGGAAAATTTTATGAAAAAATTATTAGTATTAGGTTTAACTCTTGTTATTGCACTTTCAATGAGTGCGTGTGGAGGCAAAAATGAAGATGGTGAAAAAAGTAAACAGGTAAATCAATCATCCGAGCAAAACATAGCAAATAGAGCAGAAGAAAATGAAAATAAGGGTAACTCTCCAAGAGTTGATATTCTTGATTTTTCAACTGAAAAAGGAAGCATTAAATATGTTGGGATTGAAAAGGCAGATTCAAGTGTAGTTAAAGATGACAATGGTGTGTTAGTAAAATATGAATTCACAAACAAACAGGCTGACCCCGCTTCTGCTCAGAACACTTTTGGATATACATATTTTCAAAATGGTGTAGAAGTTGACACATATCGTAGTTTTACAGTTGTTGGAAATCAATATGATTATCACAAAAGATTCAGTGGTGCAGTTATGAATGGAGCAACTGCTTCTGTTGGAGATTATGTAAAATTATCAGACCATTCACCTTTGACAATTATGGTGAAAGATTATCAAACAGATGAGTATCAAATGATGGAGATTAGTGTTTCTGAAATCTTTGGTGAATAATTATAATGTAAAGTTGGAGGGATAGTTATGAAATGTATTCGTTGTCAAGCTGAAAACGAAGAAGGTGCAAAATTCTGTAAGGATTGTGGAAATGATTTAACAGTTAATGTTGACGCACCTACTAATGAAAGCTTGAAAAATTTATCAGATGAATTAAATTCAAAAGCAAACCTTAATAAGAAAGAACCTGTTAATATAAACAAAATAATAGCAGAATTTCCTAAGAAACTATTATCGTGGATATTATTTCCTTTTAAAAAATTAGGAAAAAAGAAAACAATTATTGGGTCTGCGGAAAAAGTTGTGTAAGCAATATCTGACAACACTCGACAAGGCGAAAATTACAGGTATAAGCTTAATAT
>JAXJPK010000049.1:0-9711 GCA_036311705.1 Clostridia bacterium | reverse complement strand
CGCATAAGAACCATTCTGTGTTTTGCAATAATAGATGTTTCCATTCGTCCAAAAGCTTCCCCTTTCAATAATAATTAAAAAGCCAAATGGCTTATCAATTATTATTTCTCTCTTATAATGCTTGTTTACTCTATCGAATTTTATACTCTTTTGTAGAAACAAAAGAACCGTCCGACAAATTTCGCGAACGGCTCTCTATTCTGTTTTCTTTCTTGCGAATACGACAAATCTTTCGTTGTCGGTGTTATATGAACAAGTTGACAATGTCAAAAGCTTATCTCCGTATTGCGGGATTATACCCGAATTGTAAATGCTCCGACTTATACATTCATTAACGAACGCATTATACTCATCCTCTGTTTTAGCATCAATAAAATCATAATATTTAAACTCGTTTTCCGAGCCAACCTTTGTTCTTAACACCGCATATATTTCATATACGCCGATTTCGTATAGCGTATCAAATTCAATTTCTCTATGCTCATCGCAAAAAGATTTATCTTGATATTTAAGCAAATCATGGAACATAGTTCCATTTTTCATATTATGTGCGTACACTATCATATTATCGTTCTGAATTTGCGGATTACACTGATAATCCAGAAACGGTATTCCTGCGTTACTGTCCTCACGGTTGAAGTTCCTATGGAGATAATACGCATTCGACTGAGAATTATGCATAACAGGATAATCTATATTAGTTCCCGATATTTTAATCCACCCTGCCATATCGTTGTTTTGAAGATATAATTCATTGTATTTTCTCAATCTATCCGTTTTGCTCTCGCCTGTTTGAGGCATTGAAGTATCAAGATACTCCGTAGAGTTTATATTATCTTTGTTAGATGCGCTATCTTTTTTATCAAGTATATTTTCAATAATACTGTAGCCGCAAATTAAAACGGTAAAAACTAAAAGGATTTGAATAAATGTGATTTTACCTTTCACTTTATCAAATCCTTTCTGATTTTTAGTTATTCTTGCTCTTTCTCTTTTTCAAAAGCTCAAGAGCTGCAAATGCCGCCAAAGCAAACGCCGCAACAGCTGCAAATATCTTTAGTTCTGCATCACTGTCACCTGTTTTGGGGTTAGTCTTTGAGTTGTTCGACTTTTCAACCGCCGTTACTGCTGACGGGTCTGTTGATGCCTTTTCAAACTTCAGCTTTGCTTTTTCCTGACCGTCAAGCGGATTCATAAGCAGAATATCACCGTCTTCAAGCAAAACAATTATTCCGTTTCCATTCGACGATACTACCGATTCGCTTTTCATCAAACCGTCACTGTTCATTGTTTTTAATATACCGCTGCCCGTAACCTTATATCTGCCTGCAGGTATATCCACACCGCAAACCTTTTTAATCTCTTTAGGATTTGCAGGTGCAGCAGTAGCCACAGCACTCGCTGTCGGTGCGTCCGTCGGTTTTGCTTCAGCTTTCGGAGCCTCCGTAGAAACGGGGTTATCTTCCGTTTCAAAAACCAAATCATCAAAATCAAATTTTGGTTTTAATGTTTCAGAAACCGTAGCAACCTCATCAGTTTTTTCTATTGTCGGTGTCGATGTTGCAATATTTTCTTCAGCAAATGCAGCAGTTGACATACACAACAGTGCCGCAGCCAATAAAACATTTATCTTTTTCAAAGCAAACGCCCCTTTATTACTAATCAATTTAATGTACAGAAATTATATTTACTATACACACAGCATATTATATCATATATCTATTGGTTTGTCGATAGTTTTTTTAAATTTTCATAAAGTTTTATAAAATCTCTTACAAGTTAGGACAAAAAGCTTTCTATAATTAATCAAAATGATAACTGCCCAGAAATTTGTAAAAAAGTGAATTCTTTCTCACTTTATCAAGAGCGAAATATATCTTTGCATCATCAGCATTCCCCTCAAGGTCGATAAAAAAGACATACTTACCCAATTCATTTTTCATAGGCCGTGATTCTATTTTAAGCATATTTATCTTTTCATCACCCAACAAGCCTATTGCACGATACAGGCTTCCCGGAATATGCTCCGTTGAAAACACAATCGAGCTTTTGTCATGCTCCGTAACCCGCATACTCCGTTCTTTTTCAATTACAACAAACCTTGTGAAATTATTCGCATCATCATTGCAAGCCGGGACCAGAATATCAAGCCCGTAAACCTCTGCTGCGGTTCTTGGCGTTATTGCAGCGATTGTTCCGTCACCCTCGGCAACTGTTTTTGCCGCAATTGCAGTAGATGATACTGCTTTGAGTTCAGCATTAAGAAAGTTCTTTTCCAAAAACTTTGCACACTGCCCCAACGCTTGCGGATGTGACATCACAGTCTTAATTTCCGAAAGCTTTGTTCCTTTTTTCACAAGCAAATTCTGCGTTATTTTTATAACAAGTTCGCTTGTTATAAAAACATTACTATCAAAGGCTAAAGTGTCCAAAGTTGCGGTAACGCTGCCGTTTAAGCTGTTTTCTATCGGAACGATACAATGCTCGACTTCGCCTTTATCAACAGCTTTTATGGCTGTTGCAATAGTGGGATATTCTTTTAATTTTTCTTTTCCGCCGGACCAGATAAATGCCGCCTGATGCGAAAAAGTACCGCACGGTCCAAGGTATCCAAGCATATTTATTACAACTCCTTGCCAACTACTTGAGCAATTCTCTTTATCTCTTTCATTAGTGAATCGAATTTTTCAGGCTTTAGTGACTGCGGGCCGTCAGATGACGCACATTCAGGGCAGTCGTGAACCTCAATCATCAATCCGTCAGCACCTGCAGCAACAGCCGCTTTTGCGATTGCAGGTACATATTTATATGTTCCTGCCGCATGGCTCGGATCGCCTATTATGGGAAGATGCGTCAATTCCTGCGTTACGGGAATTGCACTGACATCAAATGTGTTTCTTGTTGAGGTTTCGTATGTTCTGATACCTCTTTCGCAAAGGATAACATCACTGTCACCCTCCGACATTATGTATTCAGCCGCCATAAGCCATTCTTCAACCGTGCTTGCAAGTCCACGCTTTAAAAGTACGGGTTTATTAACCTTGCCCACTTCACGAAGTAGCTTGAAGTTCTGCATATTTCTTGCACCGATTTGGATTATATCCGCATACTTTGCCACAAGCTCCGCATCACGGGTATCCATTACCTCTGTACAGATAGGCATATTCAGCTCATCACCGGCTTTACGCATTATCTTTAGTCCGTCCTCTTCAAGGCCGCCGAATGCATATGGTGATGTTCTCGGCTTAAATGCACCGCCTCTTAGTATGTTTGCTCCCGACTGCTTCACAAGTCTTGCAACCTTTAAAAACTGTTCCTCGCTCTCAATTGCACACGGACCTGCAAAAACAGCAAGCTTATCTCCGCCGACTGTTACGCCATAGCCTACATCAACAACCGTTCTTTCATTTTTCAACTCTTTTGAGGCTAACTTATAGGGACGCATAATTGGAACAACATTTTCAACACCGCTCATAAGCAATATTTCATTCATGCTGATTTGACGCTTGTCGCCTATTGCACCTATTACAGTTTTCTTTTCACCATATATGGGATGCGTCTGAAACCCTAATTTAGAAAGCTTGCTCTCTACCGCTCCTATTTCTGATTTTGACACATTGTCTTTCATTATAATAATCATTTAACTTCGTCCCTTTCCTAATATCATTTTATAATTATAGTCCTTCTGCCTGATGAATTTTAGCAATTCTTGCTTCGTGCCTGCCGCCCTCAAATTCAGCCCCAAGCCAAGTATCTACAATCATGAAGGCAAGCTCTCTGCCTACAACTCTGCCACCCATACAGAGTATGTTTGAATTATTATGCATTTTTGTCATTTTAGCACTATATACATCTCCGCATAATGCGGCTCTTATGCCTTTGTATTTGTTTGCAGCTATAGAAATGCCTATACCTGTTCCGCATATCAATATACCGTTTTCGGCTGTTCCGTCCTGAATGGCTTTACATACAGGTGCTGCACAATCGGGATAATCGACGCTATCCTCTGAATATGTACCATAGTCCTTATATATAATGCCTAAATCATCAAGATGCTTCTTTATGTGTTCCTTTAATTCAAAACCGCCGTGGTCTGCTCCTATTGCTATCATTTTCCGTTTCTCCTTTCGTATTCACGCTCAGCCTGGGATTTTCTTAAATATATCGGTAAAACCTCATTATAATGTTTTAATTCGTTTTTCTCTGTTTTGTCAAGAGCCGCACATACAAGCGATGACGCCCTCGTTTCTGCCATATTAACAGGTGCAAAAAAGAAGTTATCCGATGTCTTTAGTTCATCTCTGTGAATTAATGCACCGTCACCCGTAAGCATCACTTTTTTGTCGCTGTACATATCTATAATTTCGGGAACAGTCATAACGCACGGCTGTGTTACTTCCTTGATTTTACCGTTAGTAAACTCATATGCGGCTGTAAAAACCTCATCTCGCCTTGCATCAAGCATAGGCACGATTATGCCCGAAAACTCTGATACATTGTATGCAAGGGCTTCAAGTGTGCTGACCGCCGCAACAGGTTTATTCATCGCCTGAGCGAATGCCCGAATGGTTGAAATACCAATCCTCAAACCCGTAAACGAGCCCGGTCCTACAGTCGTTGCGAACACATCTATCTCCGAAATGTCCATTTCGAGATTATCAAGGAGCCGTTCGGTCATAACCATAATGTTCTGGGAATGTTTCCTTTGATTTCTTACGACATATTCGCCCAATATAATGTTATCATCAAAAACCGCAACTGATGCCGCAAATGAGGATGTATCCATTGCTAAAATCTTCATCGCTCTATTTAATTGACTCCTTTTTCAAAAATGATTTTTCTGTAATCAAAGCCCTTTGCGTCGTCTTTGAGTATTGTGATTTTATAATAATCTCTCGGAAAAATATCCTCTATCAGCTCTGCCCATTCAACGATACACACGCCGCCTGCTGCAATATAATCGTCATATCCGATTTCATACATTTCATCAGAATCGGTAATTCTATATACATCAAAATGAAACAGAGGCAATCTGCCCTCATATTCATTCACTATTGTAAAGGTCGGGCTGGTGACGGGATTTGTTATTCCCAACGCTTTTGCAAGTCCTTGCACAAACGCCGTTTTTCCTGCACCCAAATCACCGTACATTGCGATAAACTCGCCGCCTTTTAATTCTGCCGCAATACTCTGTGCAACTTTTTGTGTATCTTCAAGAGAATACGAATCAAAAACCCTCATCAGAACAACCCCGAAATAACGCCGTTATCGTCAACATCTATATTCTCTGCCGACGGGACTTTCGGAAGGCCCGGCATAGTCATTATATCGCCTGCCTCGCAGACAATAAATCCTGCACCGTTTGAAATCCTGACTGTTTTTATCTCAACATCAAATCCCGTAGGTCTGCCGAGTAATGTAGCCTTATCTGACAGCGAATACTGCGTCTTTGCAATACATACAGGCTTTTTATCAAGACCAAGTTCTTCAAGCTGTTTAATTGTCTTTTTAGCCTTGTTTGAAAATACAACCTTATCTCCGCCGTACACCTTTGTTACGATTGCATTCACTTTGTCCTCTATTGAGTCATTCACATCATATACGGGCTTATACTCGGCCTTTTGGTTCTCCATTGCCTCAAGAACATATTCCGCAAGGCTTATTCCCCCCTTGCCGCCTTTTGCAAATACTTCGCAAAGTGCACATTTAACGCCATATTCGGCACATTTATCAATAACAGTCTGAAGTTCCGCATCTGTATCAGTTGCAAATCTGTTTAATGCAACAACAACGGGCGTTCCGAAGTTCTGCATATTTTCAATATGCTTTTCAAGGTTTACAATACCTTTTGAAAGTGCGTCAAGATTTTCTTCTGCAAGATTGTCTTTCTTAACTCCGCCGTTATATTTCAATGCCTTTACTGTGGCAACAATAACCACAGCATCGGGGCGTAATCCTGATTTGCGGCACTTTATGTCCATAAACTTTTCAGCACCCAAATCAGCACCGAAACCAGCCTCTGTAATAGCGTAATCGCCAAGCTTTACAGCAAGCTTTGTTGCCTGGACACTGTTACAACCGTGAGCAATGTTTGCAAATGGTCCGCCGTGAACAAAACAAGGCGTATGCTCAAGCGTCTGGACCATATTAGGCTTAATTGCATCCTTTAACAGGGCAGTCATAGCACCTTGTGCATTTATATCCCTTGCATATACAGGCTCACCTGCATATGTATATGCAACGATGATTTCACCCAATCGCTCTTTTAGGTCTGCAATGTTATTTGCAAGGCAAAGGATAGCCATAATTTCTGATGCAACGGTTATCATAAATCCGTCCTGACGGGGTATTCCGTTCACCTTACCGCCAAGACCGACAACTATATTTCTCAAAGCTCTGTCGTTCATATCCAAACAACGCTTCCAAACAATGTTTGTAATATCAATATTTAAAGCATTGCCTTTTTGGATATGATTATCTATCATAGCAGAAAGCAGATTGTTAGCTGCAGTTATAGCATGCATATCGCCCGTAAAGTGAAGGTTTATATCCTCCATAGGTACTATCTGGCTGTAGCCGCCGCCTGCAGCACCGCCCTTAATTCCAAATACAGGTCCCAAAGACGGCTCTCTCAATGCAATAAAAGTCTTTTTGCCCATACTTGTCAATGCATCGCCAAGACCAATTGTTACAGTAGTCTTGCCCTCGCCCGCAGGCGTCGGGTTTATTGCAGTAACAAGAATCAGCTTACCGTCCTCATTCTGCTCTGCTTTCTTTATTGCCTCGCTTGAAATCTTGGCCTTATATTTACCGTAACACTCCAAGTCATCCTCGCTTATGCCTACTTTCTTTGCAATTTCACAAATGTTAAGCATATCCGCTCTCTGTGCTATTTCAATATCAGTCAACATTGCTATTCCTCCCAAAGTTTATTCGTTAAAAAGTCAAATAGAGCTGAATGAATATATCCAGCTCCGTTTTAATTAACAATATATTAGTTGTTCATATGTTCTTCTCTATCTTCACGAACTTTTCTCAAAAGCAAATCAAGTCTGTGTTCAACATCTGCCAGGATTTCGTCGACATATCTGTCCGTATCCATTTTAATTTCCTTAGCATCTCTTTCGGACATATCTCTGATTGCTTCAGCCTTTTCATAAGCCTGTCTTGTTATTTCATGCTCGTCAACAAGTCTTTCCTGTGTTTCTTCGGCTGACTTCTTTATAGCATCGGCTCTTTCCTCTGCCTCATCAAGGATTCTCTGTCTTTCAGTCTTAACCCACTTTGCTTCCTTTAGCTCCTCGGGGTAAACAAGACGCATTTCCTGCAAGAAATCAAGAAGCTCATCCTTGTCCATCATTATCTTTCCTGTTAGGGGCACAGTTGATGCTTTAGCAATGGTATCCTCCATCATGTCAATGATTTCCATTATATCCATATCCATGTCCATTTTTTTAACATCCTTTCAATGAAATTTTTTTAAGCATTTAATGCTCATATTTGTCCTTAATATATTGTATAACTTCAGTGGGAACAAGTCCCGCCAAATCACCGTTATAGCCTGCAAGCTCATTCACCATACTTGAGCTTATATATGAATATTTTGAATTTGTCATCATAAACATTGTTTCACATTCACTGTCTAAAGTCTTGTTTAACAATGCCATTTGAAACTCATATTCAAAATCATTCACCGTTCGCAGACCTTTAATTATGATATTTGCTCCGTATTTACGGGCAAAGTCAACTAATAACCCATCAAAGCTTGCAACCTCAACATTAGTTAATTTTGAAGTTGCCTTCTCTATGAGCATAACACGCTCATCTGCTGAAAATTTGGGTTTTTTATTCTTATTCTTTAAAACGCCGACAATAACCTTGTCAAAAATCCTGCTCGCTCTCTCTATAATATCAAGATGACCGTTAGTTATCGGGTCAAAGCTCCCGGGATATACCGCTATTCTCATATTCCCAACCCCGTTTCATGCTCTTTTATATATAGTTATATATGTCCTGCCATAACGCCTTTGCTTAACCATCTCTAAACCGCAACAGTCATCTTTAAAATCAGTATCATCACTCTCAAGCACTATTATTCCGTCCTCCGAAAGCAAGTCTCTTTCTGCAATAATACTTAATGCAGGCTCAATGAAACCTTTATTGTACGGTGGGTCAAGAAAAATTATATCAAATTTCTCATTTGCGGTTTTCGCATAATCCATACACGAAATTTCTTTAACCTTACAGATGTCGGAGAATTTAAGCTCATCAATATTCTTTTTTATAAGTTCAACCGATTTCTTGTCACAGTCAAGCAGCACAGCTTCTTCCGCTCCCCTTGAGAGTGCCTCGAACGATAATGCACCGCTTCCTGCAAACATATCAAGAACTCTTGCTTGGGGTACATAAGCTTGAATTAAGTTGAATATCGCTTCCTTCACCCTATCGGTTGTAGGTCGGATATCCTTACCTTGAAACTCATGCAGCTTGTGTCCTCGTCTAATGCCGGAAATTATCCGCATATACATAACTCCCCAATATTTTAACCTATAATTTCCAAAAGGTCAACACCTATTTTTATTTTTAAACAAAAAATACAAATTTATCACCTATCGGTAATTGATTTGTAATACTGTTGCATATTTTTTACGCATAGCAAACAATTCGTATTTTTAGATACTCAAACATTATATCATACTTTTTTCGTTTTGTATATAGGAAATTGAAAAATTTTTAAACTTTTTTATTTTTTTCAGTGACTTTTTTATTATTTCGTGATATAATTAAATAAATTATTAGAAAAAGTGAGGTTGTTTTATGGTTTATTTAATTCTTGCAGATGGTTTTGAGGAAATTGAAGCTATCGAGCCCATTGATATATTAAGACGAGGCGGTGTAACGGTTAAAACCGTTTCCATTATGAATTCAATTAATGTTAAAGGTGCACACGGTATAACATTAAAAGCAGATATATCTGTATCCGATGTTGATGTTAACGATATGGATATGCTTATGCTCCCCGGGGGTCAGGGTCATACATTGCTTGATGCCTCAAACGAAGTTCACGCACTTATAAATCACGCAATAACCCACAATAAATACATTGCTGCAATATGTGCATCTCCGTCAATTTTAGGTAAAAAGCAGATATTGGCAGACAAAAAAGCTACATGCTATCCTGGTTTTGAATCACTGTGCTACGGTGCGGAAATGACAACGGAAAAAGCTGTAATTGACGGCAAGATTATTACGGGCAGAGGTCCCGGTGCTGCATCAGATTTCGGATTTATGGCACTGTCTGTCTTAAAGGATGTCGATACGACAAATAAGCTTAAAGATGAAATGCAATACAATGACTAAGCAAGAAATCAGAGATAGTATAAAGCAGATGCGAAAGGGTTTGGACAAGGAATATATCAATTCTGCAAGCAACTCTATAAAAAACGCATTGATGCCGCACATTGAGGATATAGAAACCGTTATGGTATATCTATCCTCATTTAACGAACCGAGAACACAGGGAATTATTGAGGAATTGTTTAAACGCCATATCAGAGTTGTCGTTCCCGTAAGCAATACGGATACTTTCACCATAACCCCTTCCCTGATAACATCTTTAGACTCACTTACAAACGGTGCATACGGGATTTTAGAGCCTATGGAGATTATTCCTATACCCCAAAACGAGATTGATGCTGTTATCATACCCGG
>JAXJPK010000048.1:0-4393 GCA_036311705.1 Clostridia bacterium | reverse complement strand
TAAATCCAGAACAGACAGAAAGCTGTGCGGAGTGTGCGGCGGTATCGCCGAATATTTTAATATAGATTCGACTATTGTGAGGTTAATATTCCTGCTTTGCATCCTCGGATTTGGTATGAGCTTGTGGGTGTATATTATTGCCGCACTTGTTATGCCGGACGGAATGTAAATATTTACCAAACAACATACCCCCAAAAATCAGTGCTGAAATGCCTGATTTATGGGGGTATGTTGTTTTATGGATTATAATTGTTACAGTAGCCATATCTATTTCAGCTTGCAGTTCAAGTGTTGATTTACCGACAAAAGAAAACTCCTCGACTGTAACATCTACAAAATCGGAGGGCAAAACATTCGGGTTCAATGAAACTGCGACATTTAAGACTCTGAAAATTACAGCAAAAAAGCTTGAGGAGTCAAATAAAAATACCTGCCCTTGTGAGCAGGTATTTTTTGTATGTATTTCAAATTAGAAATCAACTTCTGTACCGTAGAATGTGCACTTGAATAGCTGTGCCATCTGTTCGGGGTTGATTGATCTCGGGTTTGAACCTGTACAAGCATCGTTAACAGCGTTAACTGCGATATTGTCAAGCTTCTCAAGGAACTCGTCTTCCTTAACACCAAATTCCTGGATAGTCTTGGGGATACCCATAGCACGGTTGAACTCTTCAATCTTTTCGATTAGAGCGTTAACCTGGGCCTTCTCTGATGTGCCGCCCAAACCAACTCTTCTTGCTATGTCAGCATATCTTCTCATAGCCTCGGGCTCGTGAGCGTTATACTTGATAACATAGGGAAGATAGATAGCGTTAGCACATCCGTGCGGAATGTGACCTGTTGAGAATGCAGCACCTGTCTTGTGTGCCATTGAGTGAACGATACCAAGCAATGCGTTTGAGAATGCCTGACCTGCAAGGCACTGTGCATAGTGCATCTGCTCTCTTGCGTTCATATCCTTCTTGTATGACAACGGAAGATAATCAAATACCATTTCGATAGCCTTGATTGCAAGCGGATCTGTGAACGGGCTGTTTAATGTTGAAACATAAGCCTCGATTGCGTGTGTCAAAGCGTCCATACCTGTGTATGCAACCTGCTTTACGGGTAGGCTCTCAACCAATGCAGGGTCAACGATAGCTACATCCGGTGTGATTTCAAAGTCAGCAAGCGGATACTTGATGCCCTTTGCGTAGTCTGTGATAACCGAGAAAGCTGTAACCTCTGTTGCTGTACCTGATGTTGAAGGGATAGCACAGAAATGAGCCTTTGTTCTCAATTTTGGGAAGTTAAACGGAATGCATAGCTCCTCAAATGTTGTGTCGGGGTACTCATAGAATGCCCACATAGCCTTTGCAGCATCAATCGGTGAACCGCCGCCGACGGATACAATCCAGTCAGGCTCAAATTCACGCATTGCCTCTGCACCTCTCATAACTGTTTCAACTGACGGGTCAGGCTCAACACCTTCAAAGAATTTAACCTCCATACCTGCTTCTTTCAGGTATGCTTCAATCTTGTCAAGGAAACCGCCCTTACGCATCGAGCTTCCGCCTGATACGACAATAGCTTTTGTTCCTGATAGGTTTTTCAGGTTTTCCAAAGCGTCCTTTCCGAAATACAAGTCCCTTGGTAGTGTAAATCTGCTCATTTTAAAATCCTCCTTAAGAATATTTTTTTATAATAACACACCTTGTGAGTGTGTATTAGTCACATCTTGCCGCAATTTTGGTGCGTATTAATCATTATAGCCGTTGGGGTGCTTTGACTGCCAGTTCCAACTGTCCTGGCACATTTCGTCTATGCCACGAGTAGCTTCCCAACATAGCTCCTCTTTTGCTTTTGCTGCGTTTGCCCAACACTCTGCAATATCACCCGGTCGTCTGGGGTCTATTACATAAGGTATTTCTTTTCCGCAAGCCTTTTCGAATGCCTTAATAATTTGTAGAACACTGTAGCCGTTACCTGTTCCTAAATTATAAATATGCACACCCGGAACATCCGAACGATGCTCAATGGCTTTTAGGTGACCGATTGCAAGGTCAACTACATGGATATAATCCCTTACACCCGTACCGTCGGGAGTGGGGTAGTCATCGCCGAACACATGAACTTTTTCAAGCTTACCTACTGCAACCTGTGCAACATATGGGAGCAGGTTGTTCGGAATACCTTTCGGGTCCTCGCCCATATCTCCGCTCTTATGAGCACCAATGGGGTTAAAGTATCTCAAAAGTGTTACCGATAATTTCGGGTTTGCCTTTGCTGCATCTGTCATAATCTGCTCAAGCATAAGCTTTGTTGAGCCGTAGGGGTTTGTTGTTGAAAGCGGGAAATCCTCTGTAATAGGAACGGTTTTCGGCATTCCGTAAACTGTAGCTGATGACGAGAATACTATATTGTTAACATCGTATTTCTCCATAAGCTCCATAAGGATTAGCGAGCCGGTTATGTTATTATGGTAATAACGCAGCGGAATCTGTGTTGATTCGCCAACCGCTTTAAGTCCGGCAAAATGAATTACTGCGTCTATTTTATTTTCGATAAATACTTTTTCAAAATTCTCACGGTCAAGCATATCGCACTCGTAGAATTTGAAATCCTTTCCTGTAATACGCTTTATTGTGTCTATGGCTTTCATACACGAGTTGTCAAAATTATCCATAACAACGATGTCATAGCCTTTATTCAGAAGCTCAACACAAGTGTGGCTTCCTATGTAACCGGCACCACCGGTAACGAGAATATTCATTGTTTTCCCTCCAAAATCATTTTACAGCTATATTATACTACAAAAACAGAAAGATTTCAAGGGAAATAGATAAAATATAGGCAAAAAAATGAAAAAAAATTTATATGTAAAAATGCACAAAAATTTCTGATAAATTTCGTAGTATTTGTTAAAAAATTTATGAAATTTTTTTAATAAAAATATTGACTTTTTGGCATAGTTATGCTAAAATATATTTGTTGTGACACTAGACAAACGATGATGCAGGAGGTTGCGGCGTAGGTTAACGCCGGTTTTTCTGCGGAGATTGTCCGATTCATGAAATCGGGCGGCAGTCAAGCCACTAAGTCTGTGTCCTGTATGCACGAAACCTGTGTCTTGTGCGTATTGGGATAGGTGCGTGAAGTACGCGCTAAAATAGTGGTGAAAATTGACTTGTACGGCCTGCAAATCATGGATTTTGCAGGTTTTTAAAATGGGTGGACAGAAACACCCGAGAGTGTGTACAATTTTCCGCGAGCTGTCGTGCAGAGTGCAACAAATTATTAACGAGGAGGGAATCTAAGTATGGCAGCAAACCAGAAAATCAGAATCAAGTTAAAGGCTTATGATCATGTGGTATTGGACCAGAGTGCCGAGAAAATTGTTGAAATCGCAAAGAGAACAGGTGCTAAGGTTTCAGGTCCTATCCCGCTACCGACAGATAAGGAGATTATCACAATCCTTCGTGCGGTTCATAAGTACAAGGATTCTCGTGAGCAGTTCGAAAGAAGAACTCACAAAAGATTAATCGACATAGTTGTTCCTGGTGCTAAGACAATGGAATCACTTATGAAGATTGATTTGCCAGCAGGCGTGGATATAAGCATTATCCAGAAATAAGCCTTGCAAAAAGCTTTTTTGCAGTAACCCGCTCGGGTTATGATGCAGGTCATGTTTGCGTAGCTTTTTCGCAAACCAATAACTGTTAAGGAGGAGAATTATGAAAAAAGCAATTTTGGGTACAAAGATTGGTATGACGCAAATCTTTGGAGAAGGCGGCAAAGTAATTCCTGTAACGGTAATTATGGCAGGTCCGTGCACAGTTGTTCAGAAGAAGACTGTTGAAACAGACGGCTACAATGCAGTTCAGGTAGGTTACGGCGAGATTAAAGAACAGAAAGTGAATAAGCCGCTAAAAGGTCATTTCGCAAAGGCTAACACAGCCAACAAGAAGTATTTGAGAGAGTTCAGACTTGAAGATATCGACAGTTTGAATGTGGGTGACGAAATTAAGGTTGACGCTTTTGAAGCCGGTGAAAAGGTTGATGTAAGCGGTATCTCAAAGGGTCACGGCTTCGCAGGTCCGATGAAGAGATGGAATCTTCACAGAGGTCCGATGTCACACGGTTCACATTCACAGAGAGTATCAGGTTCAATGGGTATGTGTTCATATCCGGGTCGTGTATTTAAGGGTAAGAAACTTCCCGGTCACTTCGGTGTCGATAAGGTAACAATCCAGAACCTTGAAATCGTAAAGGTAGACGCTGACGAGAATTTGATTCTTGTTAAGGGTGCTGTACCGGGCGTTAAGGGCGGTCTTATAACAATAAGAAACGCCGTTAAGGCATAATTTCGGGTATTTGGAAAGGAGGAAACATAATGGCTAAATTGGCTTTATAT
>JAXJPK010000047.1:0-3661 GCA_036311705.1 Clostridia bacterium | reverse complement strand
CCGTTATCGTCGCCTGTGCTGCTCTGATTGTTTGGAACTTTAAGCTGTCCGTTTGCGTCTGTTGTGCCTGTTGCATTATTACCGTTTTTATCCTCAATAAAGATATTAAGGTCTGCTGCCGGCTTCTGATTTTCAGTAAAGAACGCTGTAATAGTGGTCTGGTCTGCATAATCAAGAAGTCTGCCGTTTGGTAATTTAATTGAGATTTTATTATCAACATCAATTACAATTTCAGAGTTGAAAATAGGAGTACCGTTTTTGTCGGTAAGAATAATGCTGAAATCGCCAACCTCTGCCGCGCCGTCCTCGTCTGTACGGTCTGCGTCAATAAGCTGTGCAATCTCTGCTGTCTGTAATGTTTCACCACATACAGAACATTCAACATGCTTGCTGCCGCCGCTTGTAATGGTTGCCGGAACATCAATTATCCAATCGGACGGAGTATGTCCCTTTGGCTCAACATATTCAGACTTGTAGGTATGGCCGCAATCTTCACATACAAAAGTTGTAAATCCTAAACTTACACAAGTTGCCGCCGTAATTTCTGACTTGTAATTATGGGGAATTATATCTGTGTAGTCGCTTGTGTAGGTATCATCACAATTTTTACAATCGTAAACTGTGTAGCCCATTTCTTCACAAGTAGCCGGAGTTACTTTCTTTTCGTAATCGTGAGGAATTTTATCGGTATAGTTACCTTTGTAGGTATCTCCGCAATCACAAGTGAAAATTGTATATCCCATTTCGGTACAGCTTGGAGCAATTACAGTTTCTTTGTAGATATGCTCTTTGTTTTCTGTATAATCTCCAATGTAGGAGGCTCCGCAATCAGGACACTCATATACAGCATAGCCGTGTTCTTCACAAGTAGGCTCTACAATCTGTTTGTTATAATTGTGTTCTGTCTTATCGGTATAATCGCTTGTGTAGGTGTCGCCACATTCACAAGTATAAACTGTAAATCCAAAAGCGGAACAGCTTGGAGCTGTTACATCAGCCTTGTAATCGTGAGGGAGCTTATCTGTGTAATCAGCGTCAAATTCATAGTCGCAATTTACACAATCATAATGAGTATGTCCCATACTTACACAAGTGGGCTCTGTAATTTCAGTTTCGTATTCGTGTTCTGCCTTATCTGTGAAATTTGCAGTATAGGTATCTCCGCAATCACAAGTAAACACGGAATATCCCATTGCTTCACAAGTAGGAGCAATTACGGATTCTGAATGATTGTGTCCTGTCGGAAGTTCTAAAACAGTTCCACATACAGTACAAATTTGCGGCTCGGTGCAGGTTGCAGCTTCGCCCGGTGTATGACCTGTTGCTGCGTCTGCCTTAATCATTTTTTCGCCGCAATCTTCATTCTGACAAACATATTCAATTACGCCGTCTGCTTCGCAAGTGGAAGATGTAACGGAAGTACCCTCGTCCCAATTATGTCCTGTGGGCTCGGTATAATCTGAAACATAACTGCTGCCGCACATTACACAAGTAGAGGTAGTATATCCTTTATCCTCACAAGTAGGCTCTTTTGTGATATGCTCGTATGCGTGAGAAATCAAAGGCTTAATATCAGTTACGAAATTATCTCCGCAAACCTCGCAGATATGGTCTGTATAGCCGACGCTTCGGCAAGTTGCGTTGTGGGTAGTAGTATGGTAATTATGATTTCCTGTTGGTGTCGTTTCCTGATGAAAATCTCCGCAATCCTTACAAAGAGTTAATTTAAGGCCGCCCTGTTTACAGGTCGCTTCTCTGATAGTAATATCTTCGTAGTTATGGCCTTTTGCCGGAGAGTAATTCATTTTTTGGAGTTCTCCGCAACCGTCGCACTGCCAACGCTCATAACCTAAATTTTCACAAGATGCAGGGATAGTTTCAAGGTATCTGAAATCGTGTTCGTGTGCCGGAGGAACAACAATAATTGTATTGCTGCCGCCCTCGTCGCTTTCATCAGCGAGGATATGCACATAGCTTACGCCGTTTTCAATCATACTTTCGCCGGAATAACTGTAATTGATTTTGTAATATACGGTGTAATATCCCGGCTGTGTGTAGTTCGGTGCGCTTGTCTTATTGCAATTATCCGCGTCCGTTCCGTAACGGATTGATGTTTTAACACCACTATCCGAGAGGTCTGAAACAGTTAATGTATGAGCTTCGCCGTCCTCAACACCATAGTATGAAGAAACAACCGCTTTTGCAGTAACATATTCGCTTGTTTCATATCCGCAGTCGTCGCAGGTCTCGGCAATGTAAAATCTGTTGTTTGCCACCTGTCCGTCAACCTGTTCGGTGAAATTATGGTCTGCAAGTCCTCTTGTAGCTCTTGCATAAGTACCTTTACAGAATTTGCAATACTCACCGCGTTTGAGAGTGGTTAAGTGGTATTCATCATCATATTTTTCGTGAGTTGTATTGTCAAACTGTAAAAAGAAATTATTATCACAAGGATTTAACGAATATACATTGTTGTTAAATGAATAGGTTGCCATTCCGTCACCGGAGTTTATCGTTCCGCAGTTCTGACAAACGGCTTTAGTCCAATGGTAGCCGGTATAATAAGCATCTATGCCGGGAGTACCAGAGTCAAGATTTCCTTTTCTTTCTTCATCTAAACAAGTACCGTCTGAATATCTTACATCACGATTGAGTGCTGTTTCACCGCTTCGGGTATATTCAGGAACACGGTATGTCAATACTGTTGTCTGCATATTACATACACAGCAAAACTGCGTTTCGTATGTTGTGGTTGCGTTAACATCAAGCTCATTCGTCCTGTTATTTGAGGAAAGCCAATTATCCGCAGGGTCCACATATTCGTTTGACTGCGCCGCAAATGTTGTTACGGGGGAAATGCTTAAAAGCATACATACGGCAAGAAATGCCGACAAAATCGATTTTGTTTTATTTTTTAATTTCATTTGAGAATTTTCCTCCTGTTCAAATTTTGTTTTGGTTTTGGATAGGTCTGCCAAATATCAAGGCGGCCTGTATTTTTTATATACGGATTTATTCATATCAGCCACCGTACAAGTCGTGATTTACCTGTGCAGAATAGAAGCTGTCTATCGTTGTGGGAGCATTGAATAAAACTGCAAGCATATATTTTTTGATATTTCGTACCTCGCTTGTGTTTTTCTGAAGGCTTGATAATACATACTCAATATGCTCACTGTCCAGCTTCAAGAGTTTGCTTTTTACAAGTGCTGCAGGGTAATCATCACCGGCTATTGTTAAATACTCTTTTGAGGTACATACCGTTTCGGTTAAGAGTTCCACGATTTCATCAATCCGTACTTTTTCAAGCGGATTGTTAATTACCAAAATATCATACTCGATATTTTCTTTTATGATTTCTCTGTATGCGTCAATCTCGTCCATTCCAATCCGTTCCGAATTTCCTTTTGGATTTGATTGGATAGGATTTGATATATTCGTACTTGATAAATCAATATTTGATTTTTTTGTATTTGATATATTAGTATTTAATTGGTCGGGATTTTCCAAGATAGGTAAAACCTGTTCAGGATTTTCCAAGATTGGGTTATCCAAAACTGGATTTTCACGTTTAGGTTTTTCCTGTTTAGGTAAAGCCGTTTCAGGTGCTTCCAAAATTGTGTACTCAACCGTAGTAAGCTGACCTTTTTCATTTCGTACT
>JAXJPK010000046.1:0-2489 GCA_036311705.1 Clostridia bacterium | reverse complement strand
TATTCGGATAATAACATAAATGTTTATACCCATATAATTTTTGAAGGAAAATCTTATTTTGAGGATTATAATTTTAAATTTAACACAGACGGAAAAAGTCAAAAGCTGATAAAGAAAATTTTTATAGCATCGTGTACGAAATCGTTGTCACATACAGCGTTGCAGATTAGAAAAATTAATTTTTCATGGGGGGTTATGTGCGGTATAAGACCTGCAAAAAATGCAAGAGAGCTATCAGAGGAAGGCTTTAGCGATGAGGAAATTGCAGAAATTTTCAAAACCGTATATGAGGTATCAGATGAAAAAACAGAGCTTTCCCTGACCGTTGCTAACAACGAAAAGAAGCTTTTGGAGAGTATCGGAAAAAACAGCATAAGCTTGTATATCGGTATCCCGTTTTGCCCGACTCGCTGCGTTTATTGCTCGTTTGTATCAACAGATATAAGAGTAAGCGGAAAATATATGGCTGAATTTGTCGATAAGCTTTTAGAGGAGATAGAAAAAACAGCCGAGCTTGTTAAAAAATCCGGTTTGTATGTTGAGAATATTTATGTGGGCGGAGGTACTCCCACAACTCTTTCTGCCGTCGATTTTACACGCATTTTTGATAAGCTTTACAGTAATTTTGATTTAGAAAGACTTATTGAATTTACCGTAGAGGCGGGCAGACCCGACACCATAACCGAGGAAAAGCTAAATGTTTTAAAAAAATACGGCGTAAACAGAATTAGCATCAATCCGCAGAGTATGAATGACACAACACTTAAAAAAATCGGCAGAAGCCATAGCGTTGATATGATTTACGATACATATAATATGGCGAAAAAAGTAGGATTTGATGTTATAAATATGGACTTAATCGCAGGACTTCCCGACGAAACGCCCAAGATGTTTGAAAAATCTTTAAATGATGTTATAAAACTAAAGCCTGAGAATATAACCGTTCATTCACTTTGTATAAAGCGTTCGGCAAGGTTTCGCCATACTCAAAACGAGCTTGCAAAGAGTGAGGATATGAACAAGATGCTTTCATTCACACAAAAGAGGATGAAAGAGGAGGGATATATCCCATACTATATGTACCGCCAGAAAAACAGTTCGGGCAATTTAGAAAATGTCGGTTATGCAAAAGACGGAACAATGAGCGTTTATAATGTCAACATTATGGAGGAGAAACAGACAATTATTGCACTTGGCGGCGGTGGCTCGACAAAGATTATCCTCGGTGACAGAATAGAGCGTGTGTTTAATTTTAAGGACCCGCTTGAATATATAAGGAGATTTGACGAAATCCTTGATAAAAAGGACGAGATTTCAAAGCTTTTAAACTCATAAGAAGGAGATTATTATGGATAACAGCGAAGTTATGGATAGTATAATCGAAGAATACGAAAAATTGAGGGCTGAAAACAAAAGCCGCAGGGATAGCGAGGTCGAGCGTGTTTATACAGAGCTTCCGATAATAAAAGAAATAGATGATAAAATATCCGAAATAGGCAGTGAAACACTTAAGAAAATCCTAACCAATCCTGATGCAAAGGGATTGAAAGAGGAGATGCATAATAAATTCGAGATTTTAAAGCAGCAAAGAAAAGAAATTTTAGTCAAGAACTCTATTCCGCTTGATTTTGACAAGGTCAAGTACAGATGTGAAAAATGTCACGATACGGGCTATATCGAGGACGAGGGCAGATGCTCATGTTTTTCGCAAAAGCTGCTTGACTATACATATAAGCAGTCGAGAATGGGCGAGCTTTTAAAAAACCAGAATTTTGATTCGTTCAGACTTGATTATTACAGTAAATCACCTGTCAAAGGATTGAAATTTTCACCGTATGAGAATATGGAGAAAATTCTGACTTATTGCCGCAACTATGTAGAAAATTTTGATAATATGAATAAAAGCCTGTGTTTTTACGGCGATACGGGCTTGGGCAAAACATTTATGTCCTGCTGTATTGCAAAGGATCTTATGGATAGTGGTAAAACGGTGCTGTATTTGCGTGCGGCAAAGCTATTCAGAATGTTTGATGATGAGAAGTTCGGCAGAAACACAGACGGACTGAACGAGCTTTATGATTGCGATATGCTCATAATTGACGATTTGGGAACGGAAACCGATTCAAAGTTCAACAGCTCATATTTACTTGAATTGATAAACGAGCGAATTATTAATAACAAAAACACAGTTTTAAACACAAACCTGAATTTCAAGGGTATGGAGGAAAAATATACGAAGCGTTTTTCCTCACGCTTAACAGAAAGCTTTATCGTTATGTATTTTTACGGCGAAGATATAAGACGAAAGAAATTTAATGAAAAATAAGGGGGCTGCTGCCTTTAGCACAGACCGTTCAAAGACAATAAATAAAAGGGGGCTGTTGCATTTAGCGCAGATCGTTCAAAGGCTTAAAATGCCATAAAATCAATGTTTGATAAAGACTTATTGAATAAAATTGATGTTGAAATCCGCATTGTTTGCGGATTTC
>JAXJPK010000045.1:0-17301 GCA_036311705.1 Clostridia bacterium | reverse complement strand
TCTATGCGAGACCGTACAGATAATAAAAATAATTCTCGCATATGTGGTTTCGATATGATATAATGGATTATCAAATTGAAGCAAGGAGTGTGATGATTTTGGCAGAGATTGTTACTAACGATAAAGGGCAGAAGGTTGTCGAAATCGACACGATTGCCTTTTCAAGCAAGCGGAGGATTGACTGGGCTGGAGTAGAGGAGTATCTGAAGAAGTATGTCGGTCAGAAGTATCAGATTGACGAAACCGATGATCTTATCTACATAGGTTCGGATTTTCCTGATGAATATGCGAACAGCAATTACAGTGCAAGGGCACATGGCACAATAGGAAAGGCTAAAGCCAATGCTTCACAGGTTATTCCTGAACTTATCAAGATAGCTACTAATATAGCATATAGGGAAAACTCTGATGATAAGCATAGCAAGGATGCTAAATTCGGATGGTATCGGTGTACGGTAAGATTTACCCTGCCTACCTGCGATGATAAGGGGAATGTTATCGGAAAAAATGCGTTTCAGGGCAGGATGATCATACGGTTTGACGAGGATGGTAAGAAATACCTGTATGACATCATAGATATAAAAAAAGAAACGTAGTACCCCGCATGAGCAAAAGCTGTACGGCACAAAACCACATTTCTTTGTCAACTATCCTATCAAAATCCGTGCCGATTGTCAAGTGTAAATTTGAAAAAGTCAAGTAAATAAAGCAGTTCCAGAGTTTTAGACTCGTGATAGAGCAGCATATAGCCGTTCTTCACGGGTCTTTTTTTGTCTAATGTGCAAAGGAGAGTGATTTTTATGGGTGTAACAGTAAATGATTTGGTGGTTTATCGTTACGAGAGGCAGCCGTCCGATTTCAAGGTGGGCGAGCTGGTTCACAACTTCAACGGCAATGATTATCGTGTGATGGAGAATTATGGCGGTGGGGATGTGCTTCTCATGCAGATGAATACGGGTATGTTCGTTGTGGCAGAGGGTATCGAGGTATATAAGAGATATCCAAAGGATGATATGCCAACAACGGAGAATACACAGACAGGCATTGAGTGGGGAAGCGGTGTATATCTGGGGAATGATATAGCTGCAATCAATTTCAAAAAGCTCCGGGAGGAGTATGGTGTTCCACCTGAGCCGAATGAGCGTGGTGAGTACGAGATAGAGATAAATGAGACGCTATCCCATACAGAGAGTGTCAAGGCTGATTCATACTATGAGGCTCTTGATGAGGTAAAGGACAGATATGACCGGAGCGAGATTATACTGGATGCGGAATCATTTGCGGGAGTGGATTTCGCTCCGAAGGGCAGAATGGGCAGATAAATGGCGGTTTGAAGTTTGTTAGATAAAAAGACTGTTTGAACCGCCATTTGCAATTCAGCGTTCGCTGAATTGTCACTACTAAATTACAGAAGGGAGAATGACATGAGTGTTGATTATAAGTGCAGGCAGATCTATAACGATGTGATTCACGAGGTCACGAAGTCCGAGGATACTTGGAAAAGTGTGCTGAATTTGTGCGGTAAGATATACCGTTATGAGTTTGACAATGTTCTCATGGTATATGCCCAGCATCCACATTCAACCCTGGTTGCGGATTATGACACATGGAAAAAGGTTGACCGCTATGTGAAGCGTGGCAGCAAGGGTGTAGCCATATATCCATCAAGGGCACTTGATAAGCATTGTCGATATGTCTTTGATATATCGGATACAGGCGGCAGGGCTGTGAAACTCACATGGGATTTTGAGAACGGAAATCTTGGGGGCTATGCAAAGCTTCTTTCAGACCGTGGGGATATAAGTCTTACGGGTGATGAATCTCTTGGCGAACTGAAAATGAAAATTTGGGACTTTACAAAGTCAGAGATACGTGGTATATTAAAAGAAACACACGCAATGCGTGTTGAGGTATTAGCAAGCACTCTCGGCAATCAGATTATCAGCGGTATGCAGGATATAGAGAGTGACGGTATGCAGCTTATAGAAAACAGTATCTTCTATACTGTTGCGGGTCGGTGCGAATTTGAGCTTACAAAGTCAGAGACGAATCTAAGAACCATCGTACAGATTTCAAAGGAAGATATGATCTATGAACTTGGCAGCCTCGTAAGTGATGTGTCCTGTGAAGTTTTAAGTAATATCAGCAGGGATATCAGGACAGTTGAGAGAGAAAGGAGAATGTCTTATGAGCGTAGCACTACAGTACAAAGAGGGTCCGGACGGGATGCTGTACCCGAACATCGTGATGGAGCAGGAGAATCTGTCGAATCTCGGGAAGTACGGTCTGATGGCGATGGATTATCTGAGGGAGAATCATTATCAGAGGTACAAGTCTCTGGTACGGTTCGGGAGACTGACGGAGGTTCTGGCACCGCTGAACGAGGAGGCGTGCGAGATGGAGGACAGAATGATGGAGCAGTATCTGAAGGAACACCCGGCGAAGAATCCGGCAGACACGATGGAGATGTGGCGGATCAGGGAGCAGGGATTAAGGATGATAGAGGAGATCATAGCCCACGACCTAATCAACAAGTATCACTGAGTGGAGAAACGGCGGAACTTGATGGGGATCCATTTAAGGAGGCTGCCACAAAGCAGGGCAGCTATCATCAAATGTCCTTCATGGATATGTTGGAATCTCCCGATAATGATTTGGACAGGGAATTAAAACAGATTGAGAATCTCGGAGAAGAAAGAGGAGCTGATACGGCTTCTCTTTTTTCACACATGGAATCAGTTTTGTCTGAACAGGAAAAGGCTGATCTGAAAGCCGGTAAGTACACTTACCTGAATCCAAAGAAAGAGCCTGTTCCTCCTGATTATATCAAGCAGGTGGTGCTTCGTGGCACAGGCTTTGTCGGAGGCAAGAAGCGTGTCTATGACATTATGAAGTCCGAGTTTGTGAGGTCGGAGCGTGTCAAAAGGATCAAGAATGAGTATGGTACGGGCGGTGCAGGCTGGCCCATGGAGGGGTACGGACTGCACGGATATGATACCTTTCAGGCAAAGGGAATCCGTTTTCAGTGGCGTGATGAAGAGGGTGAGAAAGAGGGATATGCTAACTGGAATGCGGTTGAGGAAGTCATATCCGCTCTTGTGCTTACGGGTGAATATTATACACCTGAGCCTATGTCCATAGAGGAAGAGTACACCGAGGAAATAGATGCTTCAGATGATGTTATTGACACCGATTACAAAGATATTTCCGAGGATGATGACAGGGATATCGCTTTCGATGAAGCAAACACTGAAGAAGAAACCGAGACGCTTGATGAGTTTGCAATTCCCGATGAAGTTGATGACATGGGCATACCCGACAGCAAGCGTGCATCTGACGAACAAAAAGAGGATGCATGGTACGGAATGACACCCGAGGAGCTTGTAAAGGAAGATGAACTTGTGACCTTTGCCGAGTACGGCAGGGAGTTCATGGATGAAGATACTTATAATGCGAAGCTTGCAGAAATGCTTGATGAGAGGGAAGGAATTTCAGAACCGGCAGATGTAATAAATACGGAGCTTGATATATCAGAGGGTACTAAGCCTGTCGATTTCCATATGTCACCATTTTTTACGCAATCCGCAGGAATGATGACAAGGTATGATTGGAATATCAAGGCACTTCGTACACTGAAGAAGATTCAGTCAGAACATCGCCCTGCTACACATGAGGAACAGGAGATTTTGTCTAAGTATGTCGGATGGGGAGGACTTTCGCAGGCATTTGATGCAGGTAATGAGAATTGGACAAAAGAGTACAGTGAGCTGAAGGAGCTTCTTACGGCAGAGGAATATGAGGCTGCGAGAGAAACCGTAAACAATGCCTTTTATACGCCGTCCATAGTTGCGAGTGCTATTGGAAGTGCCCTTGTTCAGTTCGGCTTTAAGAACGGAAATGTGCTTGAGCCGTCCATGGGTATCGGAAACTTTTTTGGCTGTCTGCCGGAATCTTTGTCGCAGGCAAAGCTGTTTGGAGTGGAGATAGATCCGCTGTCAGCAGAGATTGCAAGGCTTCTCTATCCGTCAGTGAATATAGAAGTGAAAGGCTTTGAGGAAAGCACATTTTCAGACAACTTCTTTGATGCGGTCATCGGAAATGTGCCTTTTGGTGATTACAAAGTTTTTGATCCGAAGTATAACAAGCTGAACTTCAAGATTCATGATTATTTTCTTGCAAAGAGTATAGACCAGGTGAGACCGGGCGGTATCGTGGCGGTGATAACCACAAAGGGCACGCTTGATAAAAAGAATAATTCCATCCGTAAGTATCTTGCGGAGAGAGCGGAGCTACTCGGTGCAATCAGGCTTCCTGTATCAACTTTTGCAGGAAATGCGGGTACAGAGGTTACAAGCGATATCCTGTTCTTTCAGAAGCGTGAGAGGAAGGTGACGATAGAACCTGACTGGATCCATCTTGGATATACGGAGGACGGCATCCCTGTCAATTCATATTTTGCGGAGCATCCGGAAATGATGCTTGGCAAGATGAAGTATGACAAGGGGAGATTTGGCGAGAACAGTAACTATACTATCTGTGTCAACGAGGATGAGAACTTTAATCTTTATGAGGCACTTTTGGGGGCGATAGCAAATATCCATGCTGAGTATAAGGATTTTGAGCTGGTATCCGAAAATGACGAGAGCATATCCTCAGAGATTCCTGCCGATCCTGATGTGAAGAATTTCACATTCACTGAATATGACGGGAAGATATATTTCAGGAGGGACAGCAGGATGTATGAATGGGAGGCAGGAGGCAAGACTGAGAAGCGTATCCGTGGGCTTATGAAAATCCGTGAGCTTACAAGGAAGGTGATAGACATCCAGACGCAAGGTGCGAGCGAGGAGGAATTAAGGACTGCACAGAGGGAATTATCAGACACCTATGATAAGTTTATAAAGGATTATGGGTATATCACGGGCAGGGGCAATTCCATGGCGTTCCGCATGGATGCCGATTATCCGCTTCTCTGTTCATTAGAGATTGTGGATGAGGACGGAAATGTGGAGAAGGCGGAAATGTTTACAAAGCAGACGATTAAGGCAAAGCAGGAGATAACCCATGTGGAGACAGCGGTGGAGGCGCTGAACCTGTCAATAAATGAGTTCAACAATGTGAATCTGCCCTTTATGCTTTCAGTATATGAGCCTGATATCAGCGATTATATTGAGGAAATAAGGAGCAAGCAGGCTGACATAGGAAGGACTAATGCGGCAAATGCAGTAGCAGAGCCTGCCACATTTACGGTGGGTGGAACAGAGCTTGATGAGGGCATGGTCGCAGTGGTCGATGACATAAGGCTTTCTGATGACTTAAGATTTCAGCTGATGCGTGAAAAGCTGATAGAGGAGCTAAAAGGTGTGATATTCTGTAATCCCGAGGGATACAACGAGAATGACCGTAATCGTGGCTGGGAGACGGCAGACGAGTATTTGTCCGGGAATGTCAGGGACAAGCTTCTGATAGCCGAGTCAAACGCAAAGCTAAATCCCGAAATCTTCGGAACGAATGTCGAGGCACTTAGAGAGGTTCAGCCTCCTGACCTTGACGCATCGGAGATAGATGTGCGTATCGGTACGACCTGGATTGAGCCGGAGGACTATCAGGAGTTCATTTATGAGCTTCTTGACACGCCTTATTGGGCAAGGGATGATGGCAGCGGTTATCGCAGGAGCGGTATCAGGGTGAACTTAAACCGCTTTTCTATGGAATGGTTCATCGAGAATAAGGGCAGGAACAATACTTCCGTGGCTGCCACAAAGACCTATGGCACAAGCAGGATAGATGCGTATTCCATCTTTGAATCAACGCTCAATATGCGTGTGGTCACTGTCAGGGACCGTATTGATGACGGTGGTGGCAAGTACCATTACGAGGTCAATAAGGAAGCGACCATGCTCGCAAGGGAGAAGCAGAATCAGATAAAAGAAGAGTTTCGTAACTGGATATGGAAAGATCCTGACCGCAGGCAGAAGTATGTGGATTATTACAATCAGACCTTTAACAATATCCGTCTCCGTGAGTATGACGGAAGTCATTTAGAGTTTCCGGGGATGAATCCGGACATTCATCTTGAGGAGCATCAGGTAAATGCAGTTGCCCGTGTGCTTTTGGGAGGCAATACGCTTCTTGCCCATTGCGTTGGTGCGGGTAAGTCCTTTGAGATGATGGCTGCTTGTATGGAGCAGAAGAGATTAGGGCTTGCCAATAAGACAGTGATGGTCGTGCCAAAGTCTCTTATCGGGCAGACGGCAAGTGAATTTCTTCGACTTTATCCGTCAGCAAATATCCTTGTGGCAACGGAGAATGACTTTTCAAAAAAGCGCAGGCAGCAGTTTATCGCCCGTATCGCAACAGGGGATTATGACTGCATCATTATGTCGCATTCGCAGTTCGAGAAAATCCCGATTTCCAAGGAGCGTCAGCAGATGCTTATGGAGAGGCAGATTGACGAGCTGAACATAGCCATAGCGGATATCAAGGCAGAGAACGGCGAGAACTGGTCTGTCAAGCAGATGGAGGCACAGAAAAAGAAGCTTGAGGAGCAGATGAAGGAGCTTATCGAGACCGTGGAGCGTGATGATGTCATAACATTTGAGGAGCTTGGTATAGATTCGATCATGGTGGATGAGGCACATTTTTTCAAGAACCTTTCCATATTTTCAAAGATGACGAATGTGGCAGGAATCACTGGTGCTGGCAGCAAGAGGGCTATGGATATGTTCCTCAAATGCCAGTATATCAACGAGATCAACAATGGCAGGGGTATTGTATTTGCAACGGGGACACCCGTCTCGAATACGATGTGTGAAATGTATGTCATGCAGAGCTTTCTTCAGAAGGATACTCTTGAACAGCTTGGAATCTATCATTTCGACAGCTGGGCGGCGAACTTTGGTGAGGTCACTACTTCGCTTGAATTATCCGTGGAGGGCAATGGCTTCCGTTTTAGGAATCGTTTTAACAAATTCGTGAACCTGCCCGAACTTATGAATCTCTTTAAGGAAGTGGCGGATATCCGCACCCGTGACACACTTGATCTTAAAGTGCCGAAGCTCCGTGATGGGAACTATAAGATTATTTCATCAGAGCCTGACTGGTACACAAAACAGGTTATGGAAGAATTTGTGGCAAGGGCAGAAAGGATTCACGGCGGAGGTGTTGATCCGAGTGTTGATAATTTCCTGAAAATCACTAATGATGCAAGGCTTCTCGGTACGGATGCAAGGCTTCTTGAATCAGAGGCACCGGAGAATCCCGGAGGCAAGTTGAATCAGGTGGTAGACAATGTATATGAGGAATATAAAAGAGCTGAGAACCTTGGAATCATAGGAACTCAGCTTATTTTTTCGGACATCGGTACGCCAAAGTCCTCGTGGAAAGAGGAAATGCTTGATTCTGAATATTACAGGAACGGTCATGAGTTTGATGTTTATAACTATATCAAGACTGAGCTTGTAAGAAGGGGCATTCCTGCGGAGGAGATAGCATTTGTCCATGATGCAAAGACGGATGCCGCAAGGGAGAACCTTTTCAAGGAAATGCGTATGGGCGTGAAAAAGATTATGATAGGCTCTACAGACAAGTGTGGTACGGGCGTAAATGTGCAGACACATCTTGTCGCTATGCATCATGTAGACTGTCCATGGAAGCCGTCAAGCATTGAACAGCGTGAGGGCAGGGGACTTAGACAGGGAAATGAGAACAGTGAGGTCGCAGTTTACCGTTATGTCACAAAGGGCACATTTGATGCATATTCATGGAGCGTGGTGGAGAACAAGCAGCGTTTTATATCCCAGATCATGACTTCCAAATCCATAGGCAGGAGCTGCGAGGATATCGACGAGGTGACATTCCAGTATGCGGAGATCAAGGCTGTGGCGACAGGAAATCCCCTTATCAAGGAAAAGATGGAGATTGATAACGATGTGCAGAGGTTAAAACTCTTAAAGGCTTCCTACAATTCACAGCATTATCAGCATCAGGACAACTTCATGGTGAAATATCCGAAGCTGATCAGTGCGGCAGAGGAGAAGCTTGCCCATGTAAAGGATGATGTGGCTTTCCGTGATGAGATTCTTAAAAAAGAGCCTGACTTTGCAATAGAGGTATATGGTCCTGTCATTATCAGCGAAAAGAAGCTGAAGGAGGAAAAAGCCTCCGGGCAGGCTTCATTTGCAGGAGAAAGCACGGAAGAAAGCATCACAAGGACGGATGGCGGGGCAATATACAAAGAGCGTGTTGACGGAGGTACGGCACTTTTGGCTGCGGTATCAAGAGCAAAGACCGGGATACGCACGGAGATAGGCAGGTATAAAGGTTTTACATTATCCGTTGAGAAGAATTTTATGGGTATCAATTATCTGTATCTTACGGGTAAAACGGATTATACCATTGAGCTTTCCACATCGCCCGTGGGAATGATGGTTCGTCTGGAGAACGAGTTCAATAAGATTGACGAAAAGATAGTTTTCCTTGAGCAGAAGCTTGATACCTACCATAGGGATATGGAGAGGGCAAAGGCAGATTTTGAAAAGCCCTTTGAGCATGAGGAGGAGCTTCAGCAAAAGCTTAAAAGGCAGTTTGAGATCAATGCCGAGCTTGACCTTGATAAGGGCGATGGCGAAAAGGAGGAGAATTTTGATGCTGACAGAGCTGATAACAGAGATAATCAGGATGCTCGTGAGCAGGATGATGACAGGGAAGAACCGGGCGAGACCTACGGAATTGTTGCCACTGAAACGAGAGCAAGCGGTGTCAGATGATTGCAGAGTTCGGTGTCAGGTAGAGGTTGTTTTGTCGTTTTCAAGCACTTGTACCGCATAGTTTGGAGGAAGTAAGCATGAGCAGAAAAGATTTTATCATTATAGTGTTGATCGGGATTGCACTTGTTGCAGTCCCTTTTGTTTTCAGGGCATTAGACCGGGAGAGGTCTGATGAATATATCAGAGGATTTGAGGTGAATGAAGATGAAGCAGATGAAGGGCAGGAACATCAGGGCAAAGCCACCCACGGTAAAAAGAAGGCTTCCAAGGATATACCCGAGGGAGCAATCGGTATCATCGAGATCAAAAGTCTCGATATCAGGTATCCCATATTTGAGGGTGCTGGGAGCACACAGTTAAATATGGGGATTGGTCACATGGAAAACACCGCATCCTTATGTGAAAAGGGTAATGCGGTACTGGCAGGACATAATGGCAGCAGGCGGGGCGTGTTCTTTACGAGGTTGAATGAGATTAAGGACGGTGCAAAGGTCAGGATAACAAATAAAGAGAAGGTTACTCATACCTATGAGGTATATGAGACCGGGGTGTATGGACCATATGATGAGACCGTCTATCAGCAGTCGGACGAGGAGTGCCTTACTCTGTTCACCTGTGCGTATTCGGGGACAAGGAGATTTGTGGTCAGGTGCAGACTTGTAGATCCTGAGCCTGAATCAAGTGATATTCCCGAAGATACACAGGAATAATCCTGCTATATGTAGTAACCATCAATGTATCAGCGTATTTTACGCAGAAAGTGAGGGCAATTATGAATTATCGTATCAATGTTTTCAATGTAAAGGACAGCGACAGCAATGTAAAGGCATATGCCAATGTTGCTTTCGGAGAGTCATTCGTGGTGAGGAATATCGCTATTGTGGAGAAAAGGGACGGTGAGGGGTTATTTGTAGCCATGCCGTCATATCGCAGCAATGAGGTGGATCAGGATGGACAGCATGTTTATAAGAGCGTAGCGAATCCTATTACAAAGGAGTTTCAGCAGGAGCTTTCGGGTGCAATCCTTGAGGCGTATGAGAATCGTGAGAATCTCGGTAAGGACGGTATGAAGATGGGTGATGGGATTGGAGAGCCGAAGTTCAACATATCGGTAAATGTGTTTGAGAAGGAAGGCTCAAATATCAGAGGTCTTGCGAGGATGTATATCGAGGATGCCTTTGTGGTGCAGAATATCAGCATTGTGGAAGGGAAGAACGGACTGTTCGTGTCCATGCCCGCTTATAAGACCGGCAAGGGAGATTATCAGGATATCGCATTTCCTATCTCAAAGGAGTTCAGGGAGAAGCTGTATTCCTCTATCCTTGATACCTATAAGGCAGAGAAGGAGAAACCGAGGGATGAAAGAGCAGCAGAGGCTAAGGACAATGCACAGGCAAAGAATGATGAGTTCCTCGAAGTCAGCGACAAGGACAGTCTCCCTTTTCGATAATGGATGAAGTAGTTGAAGTTTTACCGGGGCTGTCAAAAGCTCCGGAGAAAGGAGGAGAGAAAGAAGTGGACAGCGTAGAATCATTTTCAAAGGATAAGGATATATCCGAGCTTTTAGAGCTTCTCTCACTGATGAAAGACCGTGACGGTTTTGAAAATCTCAAGAACACAGTCGCTTATGTGGATTCCCTTGAAGAGACATTATCTGTGATGATGAAGCAGATCGTGGATATGAGGGAGGAGATTAAGACCGTCCATGAGCAGAACCAGTATCTGATGAGCAGGGCAGAGCGTGGGGTTAAGGATATACTGACAGATCAGCTAAAAAAGGCTGAGGAGAAGGTGCAGGAGCTTCACAGTAGGCTTACCGAGTTCAAGGACAGACTGAAGAAGCTTGCGTCAGATACTGTAAAGAGAGCTAAGATGCTCGGAAATAAGACACTCTTAAAGCTTGCGGACATCACCCATATCAAGCAGGCTCTTGTGGGTATCAGGGATAAGGCAGACCGTATGGCAGGCAGCATAGATTCTCTATCTGACATGGTAGAGGGATATAAGGCTAATGCAAAGCGTGAAGCAGAGCATAGGGCAGAACCCTACGAGGCACAGGAAACTGCGACTTATGACAGGGAGGATAACCAAGTAAGGGCCGTGGCAGAGGAACAATCCTTGTATCAGATGGGCGAGAGCATAGGCACATTTGAGGAGGAGATGCAGAAGTTCATGGATGCAAAGGTCAGCGAGGGTGTGACCTATGAGTGCAATCAGGATGCATATGAGGATTTCAAAGTATACTATGACAAGAAGCTCAAGGTAGCAGGGCAGGCGGGGAAAGAGCAGAAGGCTATGTATACGGAAATGGAGAAAAGCTGCCGATGAGAGAATAACTGTGGTCACTCGGAATGTGGCTGCAGTTATTTTTTTTGTTTGACAAAACACGCAATGCGTGTTATAATGAGGATGGAAAAAAATATACGATGGCATCATCGGAAAGGAGGGCAGTATGGCTGGTAGCAAGACTACGGAAGCAAAGGACGAGATTAAGCGTATGCGTAAGGAAGCAGGCATGACACAGAAAGCCTTCAGCGAGTTCTTCGGTATCCCCGTCAGGACGCTTCAGGACTGGGAGGCAGGGGTCAGGACACCACCCGACTATGTGGTGAGGCTTCTTCCCTATAAGCTGAATATTGAATGGGATTACGAGAACAAGAGACCAAAGGATTTATCCTAAAGACGGTTGTGATTTCAGAGTGACGATGCACTCACAGGGGAATGATCTTATGTGAATGTTAGTTATTACCGACAGTAAAGCCTCTACCCAGCGATTTACAAGAGGTGTGATGTCCGAATGTGAGCTGCGAATCCAATTTATTTCGGAAAGGTGGCGATTTATATGAAAAAGAATACGATTTTAAGGCTTGTGATGGCTGTTATGGTGGTTGGTATCTTGTGGAGTGTATGTTCTCCCTTATCTGTGGAGGCGAAGAGCAGGCGGTTATCAACAAAGAGCAAAAGTCTCTCTGTCGGGCAGGAATACACGATTAAGATGAAAGGAATTTCCACCAAGGACAAGAGAAAAGGGAGAAAAGTTAAATGGCGAGTATCTGATAAGTCGGTGACAGTGATTAAGGGCAAAAAGAACTACAGCATCACATTGAGGGCGAGAAAAGCTGGAAAGGTCAAGGTCACAGCTACATATCGTGGCAAGAAATATAACTGCAAGGTGACGGTATCAAGAAGATGATGGTTGACGAGGATTCCGGTGCTGTCATCAGGCGGATTGTAGATATGTTTATTTCCGGCAAAAAAGCTTCGGAGATAGCAAGAATATTTAATGAGGAGGGTGTTCCTACACCTTACCAATACAAATACCGTGATAAGCCTGAAATACTGGCAAAGAAGCCTAATTCCAAGTGGAACAACGAGATGTTCGGGACAATATTCAGAAATCCTGTGTACAGGGGGACTTATGTGATGGGTAAGGAGCGAAAATGCCTGTATAAGCATGAGGAAAGGCATTATATGGATAAGGATGAATGGCTTGTGTTTGAGAACCATCACGAACCTCTTATCACGGAAGAGGAATACGAAGAAATATCAAGGCTCAGACCTAAAAAGAGGGCTGTGAAGAAAAGGGAGGACAACATCTTAAAGGGCTTCATGGTATGCGGTAAATGCGGTTATGCCATGGTTCCGAGACGAGACCATGGTAAGTGTCGTTATTACGTATGCTATAGAAAATCAAGGTTTGGCATCAGTGAATGTGACTGTAGGAATATTCGTGAGGATAAGGCTTTGGATACGGTGCTTCAAGCGATAAAGGAAGAGATGCAGGCACTTCTTGACCTTGATGTACTGCTTGAAAAGCTGAACCATACGAAAGCCGCTGACAGACATAACCGGGTGTTGACAGAGAAGATCAATAAGGCAAAATGCGAGATTGACCGGATTGTTTCCTTAAAATCCACAGCCTATGAGGATCTGAGCGATGGGCTGATAAATGAGGAGGAATACAGAGTTCTTGCAGGAGAATATTCCATGAGACTTGAAAATTTGCAGGCAGGTCTTAAGGAGTATGAGCAGATACTCTCTGAATCTGAATGCTCTCCGCTTGATAAGACAGATGTAAAGGAGCTGATAGCGAGGTATAGGAGAAAACGGACTTTGTCAAAGGATATGGTCGATGCTTTGGTTGAGAAAGTTGTTGTAAATGATGACGGTCTTGATGTCAGGCTTAAATTCGATGATCCTTTAAGGGAACTTCAAAGGCAGGTGGAAGAAAGGAGAAAGTGGAGCAATGAGGCATAGATGTGTGGCTTTTTATATCCGGCTGTCTGATGCTGACGAGGATGTGAAATCAGGCATCAAGGACGAGAGCAATAGCATCACTGCCCAGAGGGAGCTTTTGCAGAGCTTTATCAAAAAAACAGTTGAATATAAGGATGCTGAGGTAATTGAATATTTTGATGATGGATTTTCGGGCACAGGGTTTTCCAAGCGTGAGAGCTTAAAAAAAATGCTGTCAGATGCAGGCTGCGGCATATTTGAATGCATCCTTGTTAAGGATTTTTCAAGGCTTGGAAGGGATTATATCGAAGTAGGCAATTATCTGGAGTTCGTATTTCCTACGATGGGAATCCGCTTCATCTCTGTTAATGATAATTATGACAGCGAGAAGAACATCGGAATGACGGGCGGCATGGATGTGGCTTTCAGAAACCTGATATACCAGCTATACAGCAGGGATCTGTCAAGGAAAGTGAAGTCTGCGAGGCGGAACAGGAACCTAAATGGCGAATATACTGCCTCCTATGTTCCCTATGGGTATCTGAGGGATAAGTATGACAAGCATAAGTTGGTGATAGATGCGGATATCGCTCCATATATCGGGGAGATTTTTGACAGGGTGATTGCAGGAGAGGGCTGCAATGATATCGCCAGGGACTTCAATATGAGGAATGTGCCTACGAGGGTTTCGGTTCAGAAGACCAAGTGCAACTATAAGCCTGTCCATGATATGGGTGATAATCTTTGGGACAGGAACTGTGTGTATTCAATCGTAAAAAACGAGATGTATATGGGAAAGCTTATACAAAACAAATGGGAAACGGTAGGCTTTGGAGACAGCAAGCGCTATGTCAAAAGGAAGCCCGAAGATTGGAGCGTGGTAGAGAATGGTCTGCCTGCCATCGTGTCAAAGGAGGTTTTTGACAAGGCAAATGAAATCTTAGGCGGAAGAGACCTTGGATATCATGCTTATGGTCCGTATAAAAGGGGATTAAATCTTTTTACCTGTGCTTACTGCGGAAGGCTGATGTCAAGTGGTGCATGGCACGAGTATTATCTTTGCAGGATGCGTGGAATGGGCGGAGATATGCGGTGCAATGATGTAAGGATAAAAAAGTCCGATGCTCATGACATGGTGGTGTCCACCGCAAAGGAATACTGTGAGATGCTTCTTGATGAACAGCAAATGCAATCCTCTATCCGTAACAAATCGGGTAGGAAGGATACACAGACAAAGCTTCTTGACCAAAAGGAAATGCTTGAGCGTTCAGTAATAGAGCTATATAAGAAATATCGTGCAGGAGATATCTCAAAAGACGCCTATATGAATGAGCGTGCAAGCAGCAAAAAGCAGATAGCCGATATCGAGGCAAGGCTTAAGAATATGGATGAATCAGCCGATAGTATAGATACGGTTGTTTGTGCAATCCCAAAGATTCCTGATGAATATGATGCAGGCATTTTGTCAGAAATCATTGAAAAAGTGATTGTTTACAATGGGAAGCATATAGAAGTCGTGTTCAAATGCGATGATGTCCATAAAGAGGTTTGTCTTGATTGACGTTGTAGTTTATAATAGAGAGAGTATTATACAGAACGGAGGTTATTCTGATTATGGGAAAGATAGTACAGACAGCAGGCAGGGATGCTTTGGGAGATTTTGCTCCGGAGTTTGCCCACTTTAATGATGATGTTCTCTTTGGCGAGAATTGGAACAACGATGATATTGACTTAAAGACAAGGTGCATTATCACGATTACTTCCCTTATGTCACAGGGAATTACGGATTCTTCCTTGAAATACCATCTTGAGAATGCCAAGGCACATGGTGTTACGAAGAAGGAGATTGTGGCAATCGTCACGCATCTTAGCTTTTATACAAGCTGGGCGAATGCTTGGGCGGTGTTCCGTATGGCAAAGGAAGTTTGGACGGAGAAGACGGATAGCACGAATCTTTCTGATAGGGACAGATTCCAGAGGGAAATCTTTTTCCCTATAGGCGAGCCTAATCCATATGGAGAGTTTTTTGTCGGTCAGAGTTATCTTGCACCGGTATCAAAAGAGCAGATTGCTCTGTTTAATGTTACATTTGAGCCTTCGTGCAGGAATAACTGGCACATCCATCATGCAAAGAGCGGTGGCGGTCAGCTACTTATTTGTGTCGGTGGCAGGGGGTGGTATCAGGAAGAGGGCAAGGAGGCTGTAGAGCTTGTTCCCGGCAAGGTTATCAATATCCCCGCAAATGTCAAGCATTGGCATGGGGCTGCTTCTGACTCGTGGATGAGCCATCTTGCAGCCGAGATTGAGGGTGAGGATGCATCAACAGAATGGTGCGAGGCTGTGTCGGAGGAAGAGTATGCGAGATTAAAGTGATTTTTGGAGAGTTATCTTTAGATTGATGAAATAAGTAAATCGGGATTTGTGAGGAAAAAGTTTTAAGCGGAGGAAAACTAAAGTGGCTAAGAAAGAAAACAAATATAAGGGATACGATATCACAACACAGGCAATTCATACAGGAACGGATTATGATGAAGGAACCGGCGCAGTAAGAAGACCGCTTCATATGGCAAACAGCTATAAGCTGCCTGACGATTTGTCGCAGGTCAACTATTCATCAACCGATCTTTTGATGTATTCCAGAAATGGAAATCCCAATCAACATTGGCTTGAGGAGAAGGTGGCTGCATTACATGATGCGGATGATGCTATTGTACTGGGAAGTGGCGTGGCAGCTTTGCATGCCTTGTTCTGGACACTTCTTAAGTCAGGCGACCGCGTGATTTATCCCAATGTAAGCTATATGGCGGTTTATCGCATGTTTCATGAACTGTTTAACCGCAAGTTTGGCGTAGAAACGATAATGGTGGATATGACGGATCTTGATGCTGTGAAGCAGGTGATCACACCAGGAACAAGGCTTGTCCATATTGAGACACCGGATAACCCGACGAATGGTGTTACAGATATTGAAGCCATTGCAAAAATAGCTCATGAAAATGGAGCGTTGCTTTCTGTTGACAATACCTTTGCATCTCCGTTCAATCAGAAACCACTTGAACTTGGAGCCGATTTTGTCGTGGAAGCGCTGACAAAGTTTATCAACGGTCATGGCGATGCGCAGGGCGGCGCAATTATCTCGAATGATCTTGAGGCAATGGATCGTATCCGCTATGAAGCGCAGGTCAATGTGGGTTCCGTAATCAGCCCTTTCAATGCATGGCAGATATTCAGAGGTTCGGTGACGTTCCCTCTCAGAATGCAGCGGATCAATGAATCTTCCCAGAAGATAGCCGAGTGGCTTGAGCAGAGGGAAAACGTAACATTTGTATCCTATCCGGGACTTCCGAGTAATCCGGGTCATGAATTAGCAAAGCGGCAGATGAAAAACGGCTACGGTGGAGTTATATCCTTTGGCGTAGATACAGATGATAAGACCGTTGAACGCTTTTGCGCGGCACTTAAGGTCGTAACATTTGCCGTATCTCTTGGACATGATGAAAGCCTGATTTTCCCACAACCGAGTTATGATGAGCGAATCAACCTATATCCGGAGAAATTCAGAAAAGGCTTTATCCGCTTTAGTGTTGGACTCGAGGACCCGGATGATATCATAGCAGATTTGGATCAGGCGTTGAAATCGGTGGGGTTATGATCGAACTGAATTTATGAGGTAAACGGGATGAAGATTGTTCTTGCGCAGATGAAAATGGATACAGATATCGAAAAGAATTTCCAAAAGTCATTGCAGCTCATTTGTGAGGCGGCGGAAAAGAAAGCGGATCTGATTTGCTTTCCTGAGATCCAGTTATGTCCCTTTTGTCCTCAAAATCCTGACCGCGATGTGGAGCAATATGTTCTTACGGAAGATAGTCAATATGTGAAGGGAATAAGAAATGCCTGCCGGGAAAACCATATATTTGCTTCCCCCAACTTTTATATTGAGGAAAAGGGGCATAGATACGATATGAGCCTTTTGATTGATGATCAGGGAGAAATCATCGGCAGACAGAAGATGGTTCATGTCGCTCAATGTGAAATGTTCTATGAGCAGAGCTATTACACTCCGTCTGAAGAAGGGTTTATGGTCTTTGATACGAAGTTAGGTAAAATCGGGATTGTTGTGTGCTTTGATCGCCACTATCCTGAGAGCATTCGTACGGAAGTTCTACGCGGTGCGGAGCTGATTATTGTCCCTACAGCAAATACAAAGTCTGAGCCATCTGAGCTTTTCCAATGGGAAGTTAAAGTTCAGGCCTTCCAAAATAGCGTAAATGTGGCAATGTGCAACAGAGTTGGA
>JAXJPK010000044.1:0-6486 GCA_036311705.1 Clostridia bacterium | reverse complement strand
TTGTTGAACTGATGCTGTCTTATAATACCTCTTGTGTCACGACCTGCACTGCCGGCCTCTGCTCTGAAGCATGCCGAGTATGCACAGTACTTTATAGGTAGTGTCGCACCGTCAAGAATTTCGTCACGATGCAGGTTTGTAACGGGAACTTCGGCTGTAGGAATTAAGAAGAAGCCGTTGTTCGTTACCTTGAATGCATCCTCTTCAAATTTCGGTAGCTGACCTGTACCTGTCATTGACGCACGATTAACCATATACGGCGGGAATATCTCTGTATATCCTCTGTCTGTATGAGTGTTTAGGAAATACTGAATTACGGCTCTTTCAAGTCTTGCACCAAGTCCCTTATAGACAGTAAATCTTGTTCCTGCAATCTTTGTGCCACGCTCAAAGTCGAGAATATCGAGGCTTGTACCGATATCCCAGTGTGCTTTCGGCTCGAATGTAAATTCACGGGGAGTACCGTTTTTTCTCATTTCAAGGTTGTCGCTGTCATCAACGCCTACCGGGCAGTCATCACAGGGTATATTCGGGATGCGGAGCATAAAATCACGAAGCTGTGCGTCGATATCCCTAACCTTTTCATCATCTGTTTTTATCTCGTTTGAAAGCTCTTTCATCTCGGCGAAAATCTGTGTTGTGTCCTCGCCTGCTTTCTTTAGCTGCGGAATCTGCTTTGAAATCTCGTTCTGCTTTGCCTTTTTCTGCTCAACCTCGGCAATTATCTCACGGCGAGCCTTGTCAAGCTCAATTGCAGGTGAAATGTCAAGGTCATTATTCCTCTTTTTAAGTGCCTCTCTTATTCTATCAGGTTCGTTTCTTAAAATTTTAATGTCTAACATAGTTATTGTTCCTTTCTTTCATTTATTTTTTCTTTAATTTGTTCATATAAGATATTCTGGTTTTCCGAAAGCGAGCCTGCATCAACGGTATTGATGACCGTTTCGGCTTGCTCGTATTCCTCACTATAAACATAGGCGTTAGCTAAAAGCAGCTTATCATATATTTCTACCTGTGCTGTTAAAGCCTTATTTTTCGTATCAAGCTCGGACGCCATATTTGCAATCTTTGCAAATTCGTCTGTCGGGACGGGTGTGTTCGTTAATTCGCTTGCTGGGGAAGCGGTGTTAAACTCATTTGCACGGTTGCCGAGCCTTGATATGTTGCTTTGCGAGAAAAACGCAATAAGTATCAAAAGTAACGCTACAACAAATATCAATGCCGTATAAAGATACATTGAGCGATCTTCTTTTTTCTTGTTATTGTTTCCCATTTTCGTAATCACTCCTCGCTGTTGCCTGACATTGCCTTTAAAATCGCATTTTTTTCTTCCTCAAGTAGCGGAATATCGCATTTTCCGTCCACAATATGGCGTACATATGTGTTTGAGGAGCTGTTTCCGTAAAGCGATGTGATAACAAAGCCCGTATTGTACTGGTTTAGAATTGCAAGTGCAAAGCTTTGATTACCGAAAACATCGTCAAAAGCGTCAAAATTCACGATACCGACCTTTGAAAGCCCGATATTCAGCTTGTTTTCGCAAGATGCGACCCGTTCCAAAATTTTTCCCTCTTGGCTTAAAACGAGTTTTTTCTGCAAGTCACGAACATTATTATAGTATTTCTCCAAATTCCCTGTTAAATCGCCGTCCTCGGCATAGTCGAGAATGGAGTTGATTTTTGAGATATTTATTACTCCGATAACGATAGAAACTATAACAAACACAGCAAGAACTGCAAGAAGTGAAAGAATTAATATATTTTCCATTAGCCTGCCTCCCTGTTATATATTAGTGATGATGCCGAGTATTCGCTCCAAATCATCATTACCGTAATATTCAATCTCTATTTTGCCCTTTTTGGCATTATGTGAAAGCGTAACCTTTGTTCCGAGATGAGAGGACAGCCTGTCCTCAAGCTCCTCAAGCTGTGCCTTAACCTGCTCATTGATAATCGGTTTTTTCTTTCTCGGCTTGCTTTTCTCAAGCTGTTTTGCCAGGCTTTCCGTCTGACGGACATTCAAGTTTTTTTCTATTATGCTTTCAAGCACCGCAAGTCGAATTTTCGGAGATGAAATCGAAAGAAGTGCCCGAGCGTGTCCGCTTGTGATTTCGCCCGAAATCAGTTTTTGTTGTATCGGCTCATCAAGCGAGAGAAGTCTGACGGAGTTTGCTACAGCACTTCGGGATTTGCCTAATTTATTGCTTACATCCTCTTGCGTCATATCGTATTTACTCATTAAAGTTTGATACCCGATAGCCTCTTCAATCGGATTCAGGTTTTCTCTTTGCAGGTTTTCGATTAATGCAATTTGAGCAATCTCAAATTCGGAATAATTCCTGATAACTACAGGAACCTCCTTTAAACCGAGCTTTTTTGCGGCTCTCCATCGCCTTTCTCCTGCGACGATTCTATACATTTCGCCGTTTTTAACAACGATTATCGGCTGAATTATGCCATGCTCTTTTATTGATTCTGCAAGCTCGTCTATCTTGTCATCGTCAAAACTGCGTCTTGGCTGATTTCTATTCGGCTCAACCTGCGTTATTCGCAAGGTTTCCACAGAGTCGGCATTTTCGGATATGGACGGCTCAAAGAGAGCTCCCAAACCTCTGCCCATTTTAGATTTTGCCATATTTACCTCCACTATTCATTCTTGCGTATAACCTCTTTTGCAAGTGCCATATAGGCATCTGCACCCTTTGAGGTCCTGTCATATTTTATAATCGGCTCACCGAAGCTCGGTGCTTCGGAAAGCTTGATGTTTCGGGGTATAACAGATTTATAAACAAGGTCGGGGAAATACTTCTTAACCTCGTCAAGCACTTGTATGGATAGGTTTGTCCGCCCGTCATACATTGTTCCCAAAACGCCCTCAATTTCAATTTTTTTGTTGTACGATTTCTTGATTTTTCGCACCGTACCGATTAACTGCGACAATCCCTCAAGTGCGTAATATTCGCATTGTATGGGGATTAGTACGCTGTCACTGGCGGTCATAACATTTATTGTTATCATACCGAGTGCGGGGGGTGCGTCTATTATTATGTAGTCATAATCGGCTTTCAATCGGTCTGTTATCCTTTTGAGAAACCTCTCTCTGTCGTCCTCAAAGGCAAGCTCAATTTCTGCTGCGGATAAATCCGATGATGCAGGAAGTAAATCAAGATTTAAGTAATTTGTTTTTATCACCGTATCAGCCGTTTTGCTATCATCAATAAGGCAATCGTAAAGAGAAAGGGTATAGTCATCTCTGACATATCCAAGACCGCTTGTTGCGTTGCTCTGCGGGTCGCAGTCAATCAGCAGGGTCTTTTTGCCATTGTATGCAAGGCAAGCCGAAAGATTGACAGAAGTGGTTGTCTTTCCCACGCCGCCCTTTTGGTTGATAACGGCTATAACTTTTCCCATCGGTATAGCTCCCTTCAAATATGTTACTATACTATTATAACACAAAATTCGGATTTGTAAATGTTTCATGTGAAACATTTTTAAAAAAATGCAAAAAAATTTAATCATATATAAATCTTATGAGAGAAATAGCAAAAATATGTATATTTTTTATTAAAACGGAGATAGATATTAAGGGTAGGTGAGTTTATGAATATATTAAAACGGATATTTATGTTCAAGCCGACGGATAAATCGGAAAAATTTCAGTTATCTCTTGATGATGAAACGGAATTTGATATAAGAAACGAGGAAAACATAAAAACAGAATATGTTTCCGACAGCATTGAAAAAAATTCTTCATATATAAAGAAACGATTTTCAGCGTCTGTTAATGATGATGTTATTATAAGAGAAATAGTCTTAAAAAACGGGCGTGAGGCGTTCGTCATTTTCTATGACGGAATGACAGACGGAAAAACAATTGACGATAATATAATTAAATCCGTTATAGAACTGCCGTATTTTCAGGATTTCGAGTTTGGTGATGAGCTTTATCGGTATTTCACGACACACTCACAGGCAAAAGCCGAGAGTGATATGGATAAAATAGTGGACAATATAAATTTTGGCTCGTGTGCATTGTTTGTTGACGGGGTTTCCAATGCGTTTGTGTTCGATGTTAAGGATTGGGAGCATAGAGGGATTGAAAAGCCTGAGAACGAGCAATCCATATACGGACCGCAAGAGGCGTTTGGCGAGATGCTTCGTACAAACACATCATTGATACGAAAAATACTCAAAACGGAAAAGCTTATTGCATACGGGGTAAAGATTGGTACAGTATCAAAAACGAGCGGTGTCCTGTTATATATAGAAGATATTGCAAACGAAAAGCTTGTCGGGGAAGTCAAAAGACGGCTTTCGGGCATCGCAAAGGAGTATATTGTGAGTATTGAGCAGGTTCAGATGCTTGTTGAGGATAGGCGGTTTATGTTGACACCGCAAACATTTGCAACCGAACGCCCCGATAGGGCCGCAATCGCCCTGACAGAGGGGAGATGCGTGCTTATCCTAAACGGCTCGCCGAGAGTTTTGGTGATGCCGTCAAACGCATTTGAAATTACGCACACCGTTTCTGATGAGTATTTACACGCCCCGTTTGCGTTAATGTCGAGAATAATCCGTCTTTTCGGTATGTTTGTGTCGGTTTTACTGCCTGCACTCTATCTTGCGATAACCTTGTATCATCAAGAAATTATCCCGACCTATTTACTCTATTCAATAAGTGCATCACGGGAAAATGTACCGTTTCCGAGTGTTGTGGAGCTGCTTTTGATGGATATATCGTTTGAATTAATTCGGGAGGCGGGAATACGAATGCCCTCGCCGATTGGCTCAACGCTGGGAATTGTGGGCGGCCTGATACTTGGTCAAGCCGCCGTTAGTGCAAAAATTGTAAGCCCTATAATGATAATCATTATAGCCATAACGGGTATTGGCTCGTTCTCGACCGCCGATTACTCGCTTGGTTGGACATACAGAATTATTCGGCTTGCGTTCATCGCACTTGCCGCCGGATTTGGATTTTACGGTATAGCGTTGGGGATAGTTATGTACAGCTTATATATAGGCTCGGCACAAAGCTTTGGAATACCGTTCTTGTCGCCGCCCTTGAGAGTAAAGAAAAACGCAATGTCTATGGCTGTTTTTGTGAATTCAATGGCGAGCAGGGAAAAGCGGCCGGGCTATTTGAAAACGAAAAATCCCGATTCAGAGCCGAATATAAGCCGAAAATGGTCAGTAAAGAACAGGAATGATGATAAATGATAACGAGAAAACAGTTGACAGCAATGATGATTAACGCAATCGTTGTTAAGATGCTGATAACCTTCCCGAGAGCGTTGTTTGAGTTTTGCGGAAATGCCGCATGGATGACTATGGTTTATGCCCCGATAGTAGCATTTTGCTTGTTTTGGGTTACAAAAAAGCTATATATATCTGAAAAATCGGTTATAGGCAAGGCGGAACAGCTCGGCGGAAAATGGCTTAAAATAGTGGTGGGACTTTTGGTTTTTGTTGTATTATCGCTAAATATCCTCAGCGTTGTGCGTATTTTCCCCGAAATCATACGGCTTGTACTTTTACAGAGTACTTTTGTGGAGATAATTGCACTTGCGTTTATATTTGTAATAATACTTGGCGCATTATGCGGAATTGACTCAATAGCACGGGTACACGAATTTTTTCTGCCCGTTGCAGGGATAGCGTTTGTTGCGTTTTTGCTAATGCTCATACCAAACCTTAACCCTGAAAACCTTTTCCCCATATTTGGCGAGGGGATATATAATATAACGGTCAAAGGGAGCATATCTCTATCCGTTTTTAATGACTTGCTTTTACTAAATGTATTGATACCATACACAAAAACAAGTGAAATCTACGCAAAAGCGGGAATGAGGGCAATTATAACGGGCGGAATATGTTGTTTTTTCGTAATTCTGTTCTATGCTATGAGTTATGCCTATCCATCATCAACAAAGCTGATTATTCCTATATATCAGCTTGAACGAGTAATAAATCTCGGCGATTTCTTTTCCCGTCTTGAGTCAATATTTCAGTTTATTTGGTCGATTTCTATATTACTTTACACAATTATGTATGTATGTGTTCTGTCACTCGTGTGGAAAGAAACCTTTGATTTAAGCCATTCAAAGCCGTTAATTTCGCCGATAATCGTTTTTATAGCGGGTATTGCAACAATCCCCGTAAGCCTTGACAAGATGATAGAAATAGAGAGAATTATCGCACAATGGAATTTTATCCCTGCACTATTAATACCATTGATAGTTGCAGGAATATATGGAATTGTTTCACATGAAACATTTTAAATTTTAAATAAAAACCGCTCATTTTGCACGGCTGTACTCGCTCGCATACCAATGTATAGCCTCGCTCACACAGTCGCACAAACTGAACGGTTTTAATTTAAAATTGATTTTTGAAAAAGTTGTTTTAAATAAAAACCGTTCAGTTTGTGCGACTGTGTGAGCGAGGCTATACATTGGTATGCGAGCGAGTACAGCTGTGCAAGATG
>JAXJPK010000043.1:0-7156 GCA_036311705.1 Clostridia bacterium | reverse complement strand
CTCTACCACTGAGCCACTCCCGCATTATGGTGCTTCCGGGTGGAATCGAACCGCCGACACAGGGATTTTCAGTCCCTTGCTCTACCGACTGAGCTACAGAAGCATTTGGCGATCCGGATGAGGCTCGAACTCACGACCTCTAGCGTGACAGGCTAGCGTTCTAACCAACTGAACTACCGGACCGTGCCGTTATTCGTTAAGTACGAATATGGTGGGAGTTACAGGGCTCGAACCTGTGACCCTCTGCTTGTAAGGCAGATGCTCTCCCAGCTGAGCTAAACTCCCAAAAGATTCGTACAACTCAACGACAAGATTTATTATAGCAAATTCGGACTGATTTGTCAACGGTTTTTTTGAAAAAAATTCAGAATGTCTAAAATACACAACCGCAAACGATGATTAAACTGTTTGCGGTGTGTATTATGCACAATGTAATGTGCATTTAGCGGGCCCGTAGTGAGTTTATATATTTTTGAAGTTCGACTATTGCAAGTGGCATTAGCGATAGAAGCACAACAAAAGTAAGTAAAATAGGCTTTAACGGACACAAATTGAAAAGCACCGATGCAGGTTTTATGTATATCAACAAAAGCTGAACGGAAAAACCCATTATGAAAGACAGGACAAGGTATTTATTCTTAAACAGTCCGTCTTTAATTACCGAGCCTGACGAACGCATATTGAACGCATGGGTGAGTTGTGAAACGGATAGGGTGAAAAATGCCATAGTCCGTGCGGTTGTGATGTCATTGGTAAAGTACAGCCCAAGCTGATATGCCAAGAGAGCAAGAGCTCCGATCATCAAGCCTTCGAGTGTAATAGACGCCCACAGTCCTGCCGAAAATATACCCTTTTTTGGATTAATCGGCGGATGCCTCATTATGTTTTTATCCGACGGGTCAAGCCCCAGAGCAATAGCGGGCAGTGAATCTGTTATAAGGTTAACCCAAAGCAGCTCTATTGCGGTAAGCGGCGATACTTGTGAAAAAATTATCCCGAACATAACCGTCAATATTTCACCGATATTTGACGAAAGCAGGAACTTGACGGATTTTTTTATGTTATCATAAATACTCCGCCCCTCTTTAACGGCATACACAATAGTTGCAAAATTATCATCTGTAAGTACCATATCAGATGCAGATTTTGCAACATCCGTCCCGTTTATGCCCATACTGCACCCAATATCCGCACCACGCAGGGCAGGGGCATCATTCACACCGTCACCCGTCATTGCGATTATTTCACCATTGTTTCGGAGCGCCTTAACAATTCGGAGCTTATGCTCAGGTGTTACCCGTGCAAAAACAGTATGGGTTGAAACGGCATTTGAAAGCTCCTCGTCCGTCATTGCGTCTATTTCTCTGCCCGTTACACCGCATTCAAAATCGTCACAAATTGCTGTCTTTCTTGCGATTGCAAGTGCGGTGTTCAAATGATCGCCCGTAACCATAAGCGTGCGTATTCCTGCGGTGCGTGCCGACATAACGGCATCCTTTGCCTCGGGGCGAGGCGGGTCATAAATACCGATAAGGCCCGCAAAAACCAGATTGGATTCGTTTGATGTATCTCCCAATCTGTCATGCCGATATGCAACAGCAATAACCCGCAGAGCGTCATCAGCCATTTCTTTGTTATCTTTTAGAATTTGCTTCCGAAGCTCGGGGGAGAGCACAACGGTATCATTAGCCTTTTTATAGCGATTGCACAGCGGAATAATATATTCCAAAGCCCCTTTAACAATTATCTTGTCACCGGCAGCGACCGTCATTCGCTTCCGAGTGGAATCGAATGCGGTTTGTGATGTTATTCTATGTGTATTTCGGTATGCGGTAATATTTATGCCGTTTGATGATGCAAAATCACAAATTGCTCTATCTGTTGGGTTTATGTAATCGCCATATTCCGAGCATATAACACACAGCTTGAGCAGATGCATTAAATCTTCGGTTTTTGTTTTTGCAACCTTCATTTTGTTTTGCGTGAGCGTTCCTGTTTTATCGGTACAAATAACCGTTGCACAGCCGAGCGTTTCAACCGACGGCAGGTGCCTGACGATAGCGTTGTGTTTTGACATACGCATAACGCCGAGTGCAAGAAGGATTGTCACAATGGCAGGCAATCCCTCGGGGATTGCCGCAACAGCGAGTGAAACGGAGGTCATAAACATTTCAAGCGGAGGTATTGCTTTGAACATACCGATTATAAATATAATTCCGCAAATAAACAGTGCCGCAGTTCCGAGCGTTTTGCCAATCTCCGACAGCCGTTTTTGAAGCGGTGTTTTTATGCTTTCCGTTTCAATAAGCATTGCCGCAATTTTGCCAACCTCTGTATCCATACCTGTTTTTACGGCAATTGCAAGTGCCGTTCCCGATGTTACCGAACATGACGCCATCACCATATTTTTAATATCACCAATGGCAGTAAACGGCTCGTGGATAATATTTGCGTCCTTTTCAATCTCGTGCGATTCGCCTGTCAAAGCCGATTCGTCAACAGTGAAATTACTTGTGCTGATAAGTCTGCAATCAGCAGGAATTATATCACCCTGACGGAAACGGAGAACATCACCGGGGACAATAAATTCGGTGCTGATTTTTTGCTCGTGTCTGTCACGGATAACGGTTGCCGTTGGGGCAGACAAACTCTTTAGTGCTTCAAGAGAATGTTCCGCACGCATTTCCTGAACTGTCCCGAGAATTGCGTTAAGGGTTACTATTGCAAGAATTATAACAGACTCGGTAATATCCGAATCCCCAAACATAATTGAAGTAACGAATGAAACCGCAGCAGCAGCCAGCAGTATTATTATCATAAAATCATTAAACTGCTCAAAAAACCGCTTAAATACAGATTTTTTCTTTTTATCATTCAGCTTATTTTTTCCATAGGTCACCAATCTTTTTTTTGCCTCTTTTTCATTTAGGCCTGTTTTTATATTTGTGTTAAGCTTTTCGGCGACATATGAGGCTGTCAACTCGCAGTATTCCAAAATGTGTTCACCTCAATTTGCATAGTTTTATGATTATTAATATGTGCAAAACACCGAAATTATGCCAATATATAAAAAAAGCTTTGTGTCCCTTAATATTATGTGTTATAATGGTGCTGTAAAATATAGGGGGTGCATTTTATGGCAAGACAAGCGAGGGTAAAAAGCAGGACAGGCGAGTACATCATATTATTAAGAGGAATAGACGAAGAGCTTTTTGGTGCAAAAAAGACAAGGAATTTGTTTCTGGACTTATGTCAATATAACTTTGGGGACAGATTTATGGGTGCAAAATTCTCTTCCGGAAATGTTGTTGCGGTAGTAAAAGAAAGCGATAAGGGCATATCTGTAGATATGAAGCCCGTATTGATTTCGTTTGCAAGGACAATGAACCGTGAGGGTGGCAAGGACGGCAAAGTGTTTAGAGATAGATTTAAAAGCCTGCCCATTGAGGAAGAGTCTTTCAGAGCCGAGTGTATGGCATACATAAACGGAAACGGAAAAAAAGACCCGTTTGAGCCGAAGGCCCAAAGAAAACCTGCGGCTAAAAAGGAAAAAACAACAGAAAAGATTAAAAAATCAAGCCAGCCTAAAGCGGAGATAAAGGCGGAGGAAAAACCGAAACGAAGGAATGATATGCCGACATGGCTTTTGTAAGTCGAAATTTGTCGGGCAAAAACAGTTCTTTTTGATAAATTAAACGCATAGAATTACTGTATCTTACAAAGGAGGTATATTCTATGCGTTTTGTAGTTTTAAAATTAAAGTATCTTATTTTTGCGGTGATTGCCATTTTATCAGTTATTATTTTATGCTTAACATCGGGACGGGCTGTTATGACCTTCCTCGTCGGTGGCAGGGAACTCCCGATATACCGTGTAGAGCGTTCGGATAACAAGATTGCACTGACCTTTGACTGTGCATGGAATGATGACGATATAGACAAAATCATATCGGCATTACAGGAAAACAAATGCACAGCGACATTTTTTGTGACAGGTAAATGGGCGGAGGATTATGCAGATTCAGTAAATAAACTTCATCGCAGCGGATTTGAGATAGGCATACACTCGTATAATCATGACGATTATACAAAAATGAGTTCCGAGGAAATTCTTAAAGATATGGAAAGATGCGATAAAGCCGTAATACGGGCAACGGGGGAGAAACCCAAGCTTGCGAGAGTGCCGTCGGGTGCGTATGACAATACTGCCATCAGAACAATAGAAAACAGCGGCAGAAAATGTATTCAATGGTCGGTTGACGGTCTTGATTATGTTGACACAACAAAAGAGGATATATATAACCGAACAGTATCAAAAACTACGGCAGGGGACATAATTCTGCTGCATAACGGAACAGAGCTGACAGCCGATGTTTTACCTGATATTTTAAGAGTATTAAAAACTAATTATGAGTTTGTGAATGTATCTGATCTTATATATAATGATAACTTTATAATCGACCACACAGGGACACAGAAACAGAAAGTAATGTATTAATTCAAAGGGGGGTGTTGCGTTAGCAGCACCCCCTGGTCTTTAGTTGTATTAAATAATCACTTCTTCGTTGCCTGCTATATTATCGTGAGCTTCATCTTCTTTAACAAGCTCCATTCTGTTTACCGATACTTCATATGCTGTTTTGGTTATAACTTCGTCCTCGCTAATTCTTTTTTGATAATTGCGTGACTGTATCCTGCCCCATACATGAACATTATCCCCAACATTGAGAGTTTTTGCGTATCTCGCATTTCTGCCCCATGCAATAACAGGTATATAATCAGATTTATTGTAACTGCGATTTACAGCTATCAACAAATCTGTTATTTCACGCCCGAAAGGCGTTGTGCGATATATCGGCTCCTTGCATATGTATCCGTTAAGATAAAGTGTATTGGGGTTATGGTTCTTGCCTTCAACTGATTTTGATATATCCTTTGCAAAAATAGTAAGAACAAGCCTGTTTTCACCGGTTTGTTCATAGCTGTTATATGAACGGAACTGCCCCTCAATATCCACACGGTCACCGACTTTTAAATCCTCGCCCGAAAGCAATCGTTCCGATACCATTACACGCACCGAATCGTCTGTACCGCTGAGTCGTGGAATGTTAAGGGTGAATGAATAGAACTTTTCTGCATAAATCTCGTGGTTGAAAGTGAATTCATCCGCTATAATCCCCGTTACCTGTGCCTGGTTGTTTGAAATATCCATAATGATAAAATCCTCCTTAGTTTGTATTATATACTATGTATATGCACTTCTTGCTTGAAATATGCCAAAAAGACTTGACAAATAATTATTAAAATGAGATAATATAGGATAATGGGTGTACTATGCACCGTAATACCGAAAATGAAAGGGTCAGTTCGATGGAAGATGCAAAGAACATTGCTAAAAACTACAATCCTCAAGAGTTTGAGGATAAGCTATATAATAATTGGGTAACAAAAGGCTATTTCCATGCCGAAGCCGACAAGAGCAAAAAGCCGTTTACTATAGTAATACCGCCTCCCAATGTAACGGGGCAGTTGCATATGGGTCATGCGTTTGACGAAACATTGCAGGATATTTTAATTCGTTACAAGAGAATGCAGGGCTATAACGCATTGTGGGTACCGGGTACGGACCATGCAGGAATTGCGACGCAAATAAAGGTTGAGGCTCAGCTCCGTGAGGAGGAGGGAATAACAAGACACGATTTAGGTCGTGAGAAATTCCTTGAACGAGTATGGGATTGGAAGGAACAGTATGGCAGCCGTATCATAAATCAGCTAAAGAAAATCGGCTCATCATGTGACTGGGAAAGAGAAAGATTTACAATGGACGAGGGCTGTTCAAAGGCTGTTCGTGAAGTGTTTGTAAATCTATATAACAAAGGTTTGATATACAGAGGACCGAGAATTATTAACTGGTGCCCGAACTGTATTACGGCTCTCTCAAATGAGGAGGTTGAGCATACAGAGCAGGCAGGTCATTTCTGGCATATCAAGTATCAGATTAAGGGTACTGATAATTATGTTATAATAGCAACAACAAGACCTGAAACGCTGTTCGGCGATACTGCCGTTGCGGTTAATCCGGAGGATGAGCGGTACAAAGATATTGTTGGCAAAACATTGCTATTGCCGCTAACGGACCGTGAAATTCCTGTTGTTGCAGATGAATATGTTGATAAGGAATTCGGAACGGGCTGTGTTAAGATAACACCTGCTCACGACCCCAACGACTTTGAGGTTGGAAAGCGTCACGATTTGCCGATAATCAAGGTAATGAACGATGATGCAACAATGAATGAGTATGCAGGGAAATACGAAGGTATGGACCGCTACGAGTGCCGTAAGGCGATGATAAAGGACCTTGAGGAAATGGGGCTTCTCGTTAAAGTAGAGGAGCATAGCCATAATGTTGGTCAGTGCTATCGCTGCGGCACAACTATTGAGCCAATCGTATCAGACCAGTGGTTTGTTAAGATGAAACCGCTTGCAGAGGCGGCAATCAAGGCAGTTGAGGAAAAGCATACGGAATTTGTTCCCGAGCGTTTCTCAAAGATATATATGAACTGGATGGAAAATGTCTATGACTGGTGTATCTCCCGTCAGTTGTGGTGGGGACACAGAATCCCTGCTTTCTATTGTGATGACTGCGGCGAAATGACAGTTTCAAAGGAGGATATAACAGTCTGCCCGAAATGCGGAAAGCCCGTACGCCGTGAGGAGGATGTTTTGGATACATGGTTCTCATCAGCTCTATGGCCTTTCTCAACTCTCGGTTGGCCCGATAAGACGGAGGATTTGGAATACTTCTATCCCACAAGTGTACTTGTAACGGGTTATGATATTATTTTCTTCTGGGTATCGAGAATGATATTCTCCGCTTGCGAGCATACGGGCGTTGCACCGTTTAAGCATGTGTTTATTCACGGCTTGGTGCGTGACGGTAAGGGCGAAAAGATGTCCAAGTCAAAGGGTAACGGCGTTGACCCGTTAAAGATTATTGAAATGTACGGTGCGGACGCATTGAGATTTACTCTTGTTACGGGCGTTGCACCCGGTAACGATATGCGTTTTCCGGTAACATATGAGCCGCCCGTTAAGCCCGGTGAAAATCCCGACCCGAATATTAATAAAATTGTGGGTGCACCCGGGGTTGAGGCGAG
>JAXJPK010000042.1:0-6906 GCA_036311705.1 Clostridia bacterium | reverse complement strand
GTTCTCGGCTACAGCTCGAGTGATGTTATTGCAAATAATATTGGTGACATTTCAAGAAAAGCCGACGCCTACGGCAGAGCAAAGCTTTCCGAGGAGCTTTGTATAGGAACGATGACTCTTGACGATATTATAGAGGCACTAAAACGGCCGGGCAGAGATCCACGAGAGGAATTACCTCAACCCAATTTGAGAGAGGACTTGTTATCAATGGAGGACCTGAAGCCCGATATGGAATTAACGGGCGTTGTTAGAAATGTTGTTGACTTTGGTGCATTTGTTGACATTGGGGTGCATCAGGATGGACTTGTTCACATATCCCGAATATGCGATAAATTCATTAAGCATCCGTCCGATGTTTTGTCTGTCGGAGATATTGTCAATGTAAAGGTGCTTGAGGTTGATGCCGCTAAAAAACGAATATCACTTACAATGAAATTCTAAGGAGTTGTTATTATGGCAAATAATATATCATTTCCCAAACTCGGAATATCTCTTGATGTTTCACCGATTGCGTTCTCAATAGGCAGTAAAGAGATATATTGGTATGCTTTGATTATTCTGTTCGGATTTATGCTCGGTCTTTTATATGTTGCCCGTGACTGCGAGAAACAAGGGATTTCCAAAGATAATGTCCTTGATATAGCCCTCTACGGAATAGTGTCGGGAATTATCGGTGCAAGAATTTATTATGTTATATTCTCGTTTGATGAATTCAGCGGTGATTTGCTCGGAATATTCAGAATATGGGAGGGTGGGCTTGCAATATACGGCGGTATTATAGCCGCTGTTTTATCCACGCTTATATACTGCCGATGCAAAAAAATTAATATTCTAAATGCCCTCGATGTGTGTTGTATAGGATTACTGCTCGGTCAAGCTGTTGGGCGTTGGGGGAATTTCGTCAACTGTGAGGTTTATGGTAACGCAACAGACTTTATGCTCGGTATGAGCATAAATAATGCTTCGCCTGTTCATCCGTTGTTCTTATATGAATCTATATGGTGTTTGGCAGGAGTTATAGTTCTGTCGGTATTGAGAAATAAAAAGAAAAAATATGGTCAGATTTTCCTCGGATATACTCTTTGGTATTCTATCGGAAGATTGGTGCTTGAGGGTATGCGTGATACGGACTATATACTCTATGTGATACCAAACATACTCGGTATATCACAGTTAGTATCAGGTTTACTGGTTGCTCTCTCAATCATCGGACTTGTGTATATTTCAAAATCAAATAAAGAATGTTTCAGGATGTAATATAGAAAACAAATATTCCAATCCTAAATTCCATTTTCATATAACACAAAAAAACAGCCCCGAGATACTCGGGGCTGTATGATTTTTAGAAGCCTGAATCAATCCTCAACCTTGATTACTTCCTTGCCCTTGTACTGTCCGCAGTTCGGGCAAACTCTATGAGGCATGATTAATTCGTGACACTGGGGGCACTCCACCAAATTCGGAGCAGTAAGCTTCCAGTTAGCACGCCTTTTATCTCTTCTGGCTTTTGAAACTTTATTCTTAGGTACTGCCATTAGTTACACCTCCATTAAAATAACAACACTCTAATTATCCTTTATCAACTTGGGATTATTTATCCTCTTGCTGATTTAGTATATCTGCTAACGCCTGCCATCTCGGGTCGATGTATTCATTATCACAGTCGCAGTCGCCGTAATTTAGATTTTTACCGCAGCTTTGACACAAGCCCTTGCAATCGTCTTTGCAAAGGTACCTGCCCGAAACATTCATCAAGAAGTTGTCCGCCACAATATCGTCAAGCTCTATCTCGTACCCATCAAACAAGATAATATCCTCGTTGTCAGGCTCACCCTCCTCACGCTGTGATAAAAGCTCGTGAATGGAGAACGATACATCCGTCTCGATTTCCTCAAGACATCTTGCACATTCCGTTTTCATTTTGCCCGTAACATCAGCTTCAAGGGTAAGAGATTGACCGTTATTATAAACCTTACCGGAAATATGAAGCGGCTCACAAAATCTGTAGCTTTCGCCGAGAAATTCGGCATCAGAAAAACCGACAGTTGTGTTAAGCTTTATCTCCGCACCCGTCACTTTAATAACAGATGACAAGTCTATTTTCATAAAGCGGTCCTCCTATGATTTATGACATCAACAGTATTATATCAGAGTATGATTACTTCAATTCAACCTTTGCACCTGCTTCTTCAAGCTCAGCCTTAATCTTCTGAGCTTCCTCAGCCGGAACAGCTTCCTTGATTGTTGAAGGAGCACCATCTACTGCAGCCTTTGCTTCCTTAAGACCAAGACCTGTGATGTTCTTAACGATCTTGATAACATTCATCTTTGAAGCACCTGCATCTGCCAATACTACATCAAACTCTGACTTCTCTTCAGCTGCACCAGCACCATCGCCTGCTGCACCTGCAACCATAACCGGAGCTGCAGCACTTACGCCGAACTCTTCTTCCATCATCTTTACTAACTCTGCTACTTCAAGTAACTTTAATTCCTTGATTGAATCAAGAATTGCATTCAAATCTGCCATTTTATTTTCCTCCTATAAATACTTAATTTTCTTTTATCCTTTTATTATTCAGCCGGAGCCTCTTCTGCTGCCGGAGCTTCCTCTGCAGGAGTTTCCTCTGCTGCGGGTGCTTCTGCATCAGCTGCGTTCTTAGCAACCAAGTCTGCTATTTCTACGCCGCCATCTGCAATAGTAGCAAGCAATCTTGCAAGACCGCTGATTGGTGACTGCAAGCTGCCCATCATCTTTGCAATCAATGTCTCGAAGTTCGGTGTAGCCGCTAACTTCTTAACTTCGTCAAGGCTCATTACTGAACCGTCCATGAATCCGCCCTTAATTTCGAGCTTCTCATTGCCCTTTGCAAAATCTGCAAGAACCTTTGCCGGAGCAACTGCGTCCTCTGCTGAAACTGCAAGAGCTGTAGGTCCGTGAAGAACCTCATCAAGACCTTCCAAGCCTACCTCTGTAACGGCACGCTTCAAAATCTTGTTTTTAATAACGAAATATTTTACATTTGCTTCACGAAGCTTGTTACGAAGCTCTGTGTCCTCTGCAACATTCAAACCTCTGTAGTCAACAAGAACGCCTGTCTGTGCTGCCTTCAAAAGTTCAACCGCTTCAGCAACCTGAGCCTGCTTTGCTTCTAAAACCTGTGCGTTTGGCATAAATATTTCACCTCCTGATGTTTTTTCTTTATGCCTTTAACAAAAAATTAAAGGCTCTTTGCCGCAGACGCAAAGAGCCATAAAAATTCAAATAGAATTAATATTTCATGCCTCGGTGGGACTTACGGATTTCTCCTGCCGACTGTCTACGGTGTTTCAACTCTATGATTATATCATAACTGATATGAGTTGTCAAGTATTATTTTGATAAATTATTAGCCTAACTTAGCCTGATTTATCTTTATTCCGGGTCCCATAGTTGATGCAACAACTACGCTCCTTAGGTACTGACCCTTAGCTGCTGACGGCTTAGCCTTTATAACTGCACCGATTAATGCATTAAAGTTCTCTGTAAGCTTTTCAGCGCCGAATGATGCCTTGCCTATCGGGCAGTGAATGATATTTGTCTTATCAAGACGATACTCAATCTTACCTGCTTTGATTTCCTTTACAGCTTTTTCAACATCCATTGTTACTGTGCCCGCTTTCGGTGACGGCATAAGACCCTTCGGTCCCAAAACCTTACCCAAACGACCAACAACACCCATCATATCGGGAGTTGCAACAACGACATCGAAATCGAACCAGTTTTCGCCCTGAATCTTTTCAACCATGTCCATCTCGCCGACATAGTCTGCACCTGCTGCCTTGGCCTCTTCTGCCTTGGCACCTTTAGCGAATACCAATACCTTTGCACTCTTACCTGTTCCGTGCGGAAGAACAATCGCACCTCTAACCTGCTGGTCTGCGTGTCTTGAGTCAACACCAAGCTTGATGTGAGCTTCAACAGTTTCGTCAAACTTTGCCTTTGAAGTCTCTGTAACAAGCTTCATAGCTTCATCTGTATCATAAAGCTTTGCTTTATCTACAAGCTTAATACTTTCCTTGTACTTTTTACCTCTGAACATTTCATATCCTCCTTCGTGGTTATGCGAGAAACCTCTCTCCCACTTTTACTCTTTACCTAAAATTAGTCGCCTACTACTACGCCCATGCTTCTGCAAGTACCTGCAATCATGCTCATAGCCGCTTCAACTGATGCTGCATTCAAATCAGGCATCTTTGTCTTTGCGATTTCCTCAAGATCTGCCTTTGAAATTGTTGCAACCTTAGTCTTGTTCGGAACACCCGAACCGCTCTGTATCTTACAAGCCTTCTTGATAAGAACAGCTGCCGGGGGAGTCTTTGTGATGAACGAGAATGAACGGTCAGCGTAAACGGTAATAACTACCGGTATAATTAAGCCTGCGTCCTTTGCTGTTTTTTCGTTAAATTCCTTTGTAAACTGCATAATGTTTACACCGTGCTGACCTAAAGCCGGGCCAACGGGCGGTGCCGGTGTAGCTTTGCCGGCCGGAATTTGTAATTTAATATAACCTGCTACCTTCTGTGCCATTACGGCCACCTCCTTAATTATTCATAGCGTCCTTACGCTATTGTGGTAATACGGACATCTTCTGTCCTCCCACTGTTTCCAGAGGGACGGCGTTTTTTACGCCTATTTTATATGAAGTTAAACTTCGTATAAACTAAATCAATCAACCAAAGAAACTTGGGAGTGGTCTATCTCAACCGAAGTTTCTCTGCCAAACATTGAAACAGTTACCCAAACGATACCTGATTCATTGTCAATCTTTTCAATATTGCCTGAAAATCCTTCCATAGGTCCTGACTTGATTTCAACCAGATCACCGACATTGAACTTCACAGACTCGTGACGCACAGTTTCAACGCCCATTCTTTCCACTTCAGCATCTGAAAGGGGTACGGGCTTTGAACCGGGGCCTACAAAACCTGTTACGCCTCGTGTATTACGAACGACATACCAGCTTTCCTCGTTCATAACCATTTTGATTACAACATAACCCGGGAAAATCTTTCTCTGTACGATTTTTTCTTTATCACCGCGTTTTTCAACAACATCTTCAACGGGAACTTTTATATCCATTATCATGTCATCAAGACCACGATTTTCAACAGTTTTTTCTATGCTCTCTTTTACCTTATTTTCATATCCTGAATAAGTATGAGCAACATACCATTTTGCTTCTTCAGCCATGTAAACCGCTCCTTTCGATGAATACAAGATTTATAATGTTTCTATCTGATTAGAAAATATTTATAAACACCTGTCTTAAACCACCGAAAGCCATATCACAGATGAACAAGAAAACGGCAATAAGTATAATAAACACGATAATAACGCCTGTATTCTTTTTAATCTGTGCCATGCTCGGCCATGTAACCTTTTTAAGCTCTGACTTTGTTTCCTTGAAGTATCTCTTTATTCTTGAGAATAATGATGCCTTCTTTGTTTTTGTATTCGACTCTGACATACTACTTCTCCTTTATTATCAATCCAGACTTAGATTACTTTGTTTCCTTGTGTGTAGTATGCTTCTGACAGAACCTGCAGTACTTGTTCATCTCAAGTCTGTCCGGATCATTCTTCTTATTCTTCATCGTGTTGTAATTTCTCTGCTTACATTCCTGACAAGCCAATGTGATTTTAACTCTCATTTTTCTCTACCTCCGTTAATTTTTTAGGCTCTTTACCGCAAAAAAGCACAGCAAAAAAAAAGAACCTTTTTTTATATCAGCGTTATTTTATCATACATAGGGTGTATTGTCAAGCTTTTTTTGTATTTTTTATAAAATCAATAATAATTTCGCCAAATACACCCTTGTATTGTTTAAAATACATATCAAAACGGCCTTTTTATACGAACTCACACGCAACAGTGTTATATAAATCCAAGCCACGCTCTGTCAGTAAACAGCAATTTTCTTTAAGCTCCATCAGACCCAATTTCACAAATCGGTCTATAGCGTCCTTATAAATCACCTCAAGCTCGATACCAAACCTTTTTATAAACTCATCTCTGTTTATACCGTCCGTTTTACGCAGTCCGAGCATCATAAACTCGCCTATCATATCCTCACGAGTCAAAATCTCTCCCGATTGGTGAATATCATCACCCTTTAAATAGGATGCCAAATTCTCGGTATTGGAAAATCTTTTCCCATCAATATAGGAATGTGCACCCAAACCGATACCAATGTATTCGTCACAATCCCAATATTTCAGATTATGTTTTGACTCAAAGCCCTTTTTGGCATAGTTGGATATTTCGTACCTCATAAAGCCCTTCTCCTTCAAAGCTTCGCAGGTTAGTTTATACAGTTCTCTGTCCGTATCCTCATCAGGCTCAACATATACACCCATATCATACTTATTTTTAATCGGCGTGTTTTCTTCTATTATAAGGCTATACACACTGATATGGTTAATCGGCAACTCCACCGCTTTTTTTAGACTGTTAAGAAAGCTGTCCTTCGTTTGATACGGCAAGCTTGCCATTAAATCTATGCTTATGTTTCTAAATCCTGCTTTTTTAAAATCGAGAACTGTTTTATACGCCGTTTCAGCATTATGAATACGCCCTACAGCCAAAAGCTCATTATCGTTAAAGGACTGAATACCGATGCTCACACGATTTATGCCGCATTCTTTCATATTGACTATTTTTTCCGTATCAACCGTACCGGGATTTACCTCTGATGTCCATTCAACATTTTCCGAAATTTTAAATCGTTCTTTTACCGCATCACAAATCTTTTTTGTTAATTCTTTTTGGAGAATGGACGGCGTACCGCCGCCGATAAATACAGTATCTATACACTCTCCCCTGTATTCGTCCATTTCACGAATTAAAGCGTCTGTATATTCCC
>JAXJPK010000041.1:0-1318 GCA_036311705.1 Clostridia bacterium | reverse complement strand
CTTGGGCTTAGCACCGTAATTATGATAACACATTACGATAAACAGTACGAAATCGAGTGTATCAGAAATATGTATAATATGGGTGTTCAGGGAATTGTACTCTGTTCGGTAAACAGTGGCAGTGAATTTGATAATTATTTAAGGCTGTTTGACATCCCTATTGTTGCGGTAGGGAATGATATCGGCTCTGTTCCTTATGTTGGAATAGATGATTTTTCTGCAATGAGAGATATGACAGAAAAAATAATAGCTGACGGATATACTGATTTAGTATATTTCTCTCCGGCTTTAAATTATGCAGATGCTTATGCACAGAAATTAAGGTATGAAGGTTTTTTAAGTGCGGTTTTGGGCAGAAAGTATGATACAGTGACCTGTATTGATGAAGTTGCTGAATGTTATAATGATAAAACGACCATTATATGTTCTACGGACTATTACGCATTTCAGGTTTATGTCAAAACAAAAAATGCAAAAATTGTGGGATTTGATAATCTGGATTCAATTGAAAAATATAAAATCAGAATTGATTCGGTGGGCTATTCCGTTTCGGAAATAGCAAGATTTGCAGTTGATATTATAGTCGGCAAGAGAGATAGCGGCGTTATTATAAAACATAGTATCATAGAGTATACATAAAAGTAACGGCATCTATTTCGTACACGAGTGCCAGAAATCGTGGACAATTTAGATGCCATCTATATTGTCCCATTTTTATGCGGTTTTTGAGCTTTTTTGAAAAGTAAACAGTGGATGCTAACTGCATTTTTAAAGGATTTGAATGGGAGACAACAGAATAATATAAGAATTAGGACAGATTTTCCAATGATGAAAAAACTTGTCCTTTTATATTGACTTTTTAATGTGTTTGTGGTACAATAATTATGCTAAACATAACTTAATATAATTTGAGGTAGGAGTATTATTATTTATAGGAATATTATACTCTTTATTTCGCTATAATATTTTTGATTTTGACAAAAATTCAAACTTCATTAAATATTATAGCGGGTTATTCCTGCCTGTATTTAAGTTATTACAAGGCATATAATTTAGATGCTAGCGAGTTTACACAGTGTTTAAGCGGTTTCAAGTCGATTCCGAAAAATTTAAAAAAGATATATATAGGGGATGCAAAGGGTATCCTGACCAAGAGGAACAAAAAATCGGAGGTTTTACCCGATTTTGAATAAATAAAACAATATAATATATAGTGAAATCAAGACGATAATTTCGAAAAAGAGATTATCGTCTTTTTTTATATCAAAAACAAGAAAGGAGATGGATACATTGTACATTGAAAAGTTCTTATTACAGG